>CAYHSI010000412.1:0-1519 GCA_964359225.1 uncultured Anaerolineaceae bacterium | reverse complement strand
TCCTGGGTGCGATCGACCGGCGCGGGCTGGTGCTGAGTGCATTGAATTGCAGCGGCAACCCGCTCGATCCACACCCGGAACGCCGGCAGCGAGCGCAGCAGGTGCTCAGCGACACGCTCCAGGCTGCCAGCCAACTGGGGATCCATACGGTGGTGACCATGAGCGGCTGCCCCGGCGATCTGGGTGGCGGCACTTATCCCAACTGGGTGACCTGCACCTGGCAGCGGGAGTACGTGGAACTGGTCGAGCGGCAGTGGGCGGAGGAGATCGAGCCCTACTGGCGCCAGGTCGGCGACCGGGCCAGGGGACTCGGGGTCCGCATCGCCATCGAGATGCACCCGGGCCAGGCGGTCTACAACACCCGCACCCTGCGGCGCCTGCGAGAGATCGGCGGCGCCGACGTGATCGGCGCCAATCTGGATCCCAGCCATCTTTTCTTTCAGGGGATGGAGCCGAGCGTCGTGATTCGGGCGTTGGGCCAGGGCGCGGTCTTCCACGTGCACGCCAAAGACACCCGAATCGATTCTCAGGAAATGGCGCTCAATGGCGGCCTGGACACCCGCCCGATGACCCGGGTCGGCGTCCGCTCATGGGAGTACGTGACTCTGGGTTTTGGCCACGACGAATTGTTTTGGCGTAACTTTGTGAGTAACCTGCGGGTTGTGGGTTATGATGGCGCGCTGAGCATCGAGCACGAAGACCGGCTCATGAGCCCCAAGGAGGGAATCCAGAAGAGCGTCGAGTTCCTTCGGGGCCTGATACCCCGTACGATGGCTTGAGCGGTCTCCGGCGCTGTCAGCTGGGCTCGGGAGCCAATCATACTGAAACTAATAGGCAGAGGGAGGTGAGGCCGCACCAGATCCAATTCACATCGAAACGCAGAGGAATCCATAGCGAAGCCCAAGATCACTCGAGGAGGAGAATTCAATGAAACCTGATTGGAAATGGCTCAGTCTTGTGCTGTTGGGGAGTGTGCTGGTCGGCGCCTGCGCCACCCCGACCCCGATCGTGCAGACGGTCGAAGTACCGCAGGAGGTCACCCAGATCGTGGAGGTCGAGCGGGAGGTTGCGGTCACACCCACCCCGATCGGTGGCCAGCTCACCCTGTACGCCTGCCTGTTCGATCCCGACAAGTTGCAGGTGCTCTTTGAGACTTTCGAGGCGCTGTACGGGGTCGAGGTTACCTGTCTGGATATGAGCAGCGGCGAAGCACTCGAACGTATCCGGGCGGAGAAGGACAACCCCCAGGGCGATGTGCTCTTCGGCACCACCAACTTGTCTCACGTGAACCTGGCCGCCGATGGGCTGCTGGAGGCCTATAAGGGGGCAGGCTGGAACCTGCTTCCTGAGGGGGCCATCAAGGACGCGGACGGCGCCTGGACCGGCTTCTACTATGGCGTGATCGGCTTCGCCTGCAGTCCTGCCCGGCTGGCCGAGATCGGGGCGGAGTGCCCGGACTCTTGGCAGGACTTGCTCGATCCGGTGTATCAGGGCGAGATCGTGATCGCCAGCCCGGCCG
>CAYHSI010000411.1:0-1524 GCA_964359225.1 uncultured Anaerolineaceae bacterium | reverse complement strand
TCACGGGTCATCGCCCTCAGCCTGGGACCTGGTGGCGCTGGTGCTCCCGATCGTTGTGGGCCTGGTAACCAACGCTTGACTGCCGCCTGGTCCCCCCTTATCATTTGCCACTAAGTGAAAACTGTTTTCAATAACCCGGGTCTCGCCGGGGCTGACAAAGTGGCCAACCGGCTGCAGCAATCCGGGTACCGGCTCACCCACCCTCGCAAGGCCGTCATCCGAGCCCTGACGGAGGCCAACGACTGGCTCCGCCCGGAGGATGTCCTGGCTCTGGCTCGCCGGTACTGGCGGCCGCTTGGGCTGGTGACGGTGTACCGAACCGTCACTTTGCTAGCCGAGCTCGGCTATCTCAGGCGGGTGCATCTGGAAGATCGCTGCGTCGGATATGTTCGATCCGAGCTCGTACACGGCCATCATCTGCTCTGCCGCACCTGCCATCAGGCGGTCGAGTTCCCCGGCACCGAGGACCTGACCCCCTTGGTGGAGCGGATCTCGCAAGACACGGGCTTTCGGATTGAACACCACCTGTTGGAATTGGTCGGTCTCTGCCCGAGCTGCCAATGAGCTGGAAACTCACCCTCGTGTTCAGTTGGACCCTGCTTGCCGGGACAGCCGGCTGTCAGGCCTCGACAGCCGGCGGCAGCTCGCTCGAAGACTCCGGCGCGAGACCGAGGGTCGTGGCGACCACTTCCCTGATCGGGGACGCGTTATCACGAGTTGCCGGTGATCGGATCGAGCTTCGCGTCCTGCTGCCGGCGAGGGCCGACCCACACTCCTTCCAAAGTAGCCCCCAAGATGCAGCGGCGGTTGCCGAAGCCCAACTCGTGTTCATCAACGGATTTGGACTCGAAGAGGCACTGCTGGGGACCCTTGAGTCCGTTGCCAGCCCGGCCCAGCTCGTCTCCATCTCAGAAGGAATCGAACCCCGTAAGATCGCGGCGGCCGAGGGGGAGCATCGCGAGGCCGGTACCGCCGATCCGCATGTCTGGCTTGACCCCACGAATGTAATGGTCTGGGTCGAGAATGCCCGCGCCGCCCTCACGCGATTGGACCCGGGCGGCGCCGATCATTACGCCGCCAATGCCGCGGCGTACCAGGCCGAGTTGGAGGAACTGGATGCATGGATCCGCAGCGAGGTCGAACGAATCCCATCTGAAAACCGAGAGCTGGTGACTGACCACGACAACCTGGGTTACTTCGCTGCCCGCTACGGGTTCACACTTGTGGGAGCCGTGATCCCGGCCTACAGCACCCTGGCCCAGCCATCGGCCCAAGAGATCGCCGAACTGGAGCAGACGATCGCCCGCTACGATGTGCCAGCCCTCTTCGTTGGAGTTGCGGTTAACCCGGTTCTGTCACAGCGGATTGCACAAGACATGGGCGTGGACCTGGTTCCGCTCTACACCGACTCGTTGAGCGTCCTCGGAGGCCCGGCTGCCACCTATTTGGAAATGATGCAATACACGGTCGGGGCAATGGTCGAGGCGCTCAAACTCCCATGAATTTGCCTCAGCAGCACGATTC
>CAYHSI010000410.1:0-1532 GCA_964359225.1 uncultured Anaerolineaceae bacterium | reverse complement strand
ACCGTGGCCTCTCGGTAATCTTCATCACTCATAACGTCAATCATTGCTACGAAGTATCCGACGCTTACACCATCCTTCGCCACGGGAGGAATGTCGGCACGTATCAGAAAGGCGAGCTTTCGCAGGAAGATATCGCCAACCTGATTACGGGCGAGCGGGAGAAGTAGACGTGGGCTCGGCAGCGCAACCTGAGTTCGATCTCATTACGATGGGGCGCTCTTCGCTAGACCTGTACAGCAACGATGTTGGGGTGCCCTTCACGGAGATCAGGAGTTTCGCGGCCTATGTGGGAGGATCGCCCACCAACATCGCGGTGGGCGCCGGCCGCTTGGGCCTGCGAACCGCCTTGCTGACCGCAGTGGGAGAAGACCTGGTCGGGGATTTCATCCTGCATTTCTTAGAAGCGGAAGGGATCGCTACACAGTTCATTCCCCGCAAGTCGGGAACCCGCACCAGCGCAGTCGTGCTGGGGATTGAGCCACCGGATCGGTTCCCGTTGGTATTCTATCGGGACAACGCGGCCGACGTCCAACTCACGATCGACGATGTCTCCGCGATGCCGATCGAAAACGTCCGGGCCTTCGAGTTTGCGGGCACGAATCTGGCCAAGGAACCCAGCCGCAGTGCCACTTTGTTCGCTGCTGAGCGCGCCCATGCTGCCGGCCCGCGGGTCTTTATGGACTTGGACTTTCGGGCAGACCAGTGGGACGACCCGCGCGCCTTCGGTCTGGCCGTGCGCTCGATCCTCAGGCATGTGCATGTCGCCATCGGCACTGAGGAGGAAATCAAGGCGGCCGCGCTGCAGCGGCTAGACCAGCTCACGATCACGCGCTCCCAATTCACCGCGCCCGAGGTGGCGGGCCCACTAGAACCCGCGATCCGAATGTTGTTCGAGCAGGGTCTGCCGGTATTGGTGATCAAGCGCGGCTCCCAGGGGTCGGCGGTGCATCTGGCCGATGGACAGGTCGTGAACGTGCCGGCTTTCCCGGTCGAGGTCTATAACGTGTTGGGTGCCGGGGACGCCTTCGCCAGCGGTCTGATCTACGGGACTTTGAAGGGCTGGGACTGGTACAGGTCGGCGCGGATGGGCAATGCCTGCGGGGCCATTATCGTCACCCGCCATGGGTGTGCCAACTTCATGGCTTATGAGCAAGAGGCGCTCGATTTCATTGAAGGGCGCGGTGGCTTCTAGGACAGGGGAACCTGGAAGCTTCGCCATCCTTCGAACGCGCCAGAGAGTTGTTCCGGGGAGGAGCGAGCCACAATGCGTCCCGTCCGATTGACGATGGCCCAGGGGGTCGTGAGGTTCCTAAAGAACCAGTTCGTCGAGCTTGATGCTCAGGAGCACGCCTTCTTCGCCGGCTGCTGGGGAATCTTCGGCCATGGAAATGTAGCTGGAATCGGGCAGGCGCTGCAAGAGAACCCGGACTTTCGTTACTACCAGGCCCGCAATGAACAAGCCATGGTGCACGTCGCGGCCGCATTTGCCAAGATGAGCGATCGGTTGCGCACCTTCGCCTGCACGACCTCGA
>CAYHSI010000409.1:0-1534 GCA_964359225.1 uncultured Anaerolineaceae bacterium | reverse complement strand
GGAACAAAAGCAACCTTAAGCTTTTTGAGCCAGGGATGCACAGTTCGTTGCGGAGCTGAGGGCATCATGGAATTGCAGTCTTCATGGGTTACGGACTAACAAGCCGATCCCCCAGGCCCGCGAACGAAAATGCCGTGTTTCGACTAAGCAACACCGCTTGGTTGACCGGGGGTGGCGCGGATTGTAACACTCCGGTCTCGCGTCTACAATCGAGGGCCTCGTGGGTCATCGCCTGCTGCGCTGGTTTTTCACCGCGATCTTTGGACTGTTGAGCCGTTCCCGGGTCGAGGGTCTCGAGCACCTTCCTCGGAACTGCCCGTACATCCTGGTCGGCAACCACTTGAGCGTGGTGGACGCACCATTGGCTTACCTCTATGTGGGGGGGCCGCACATCACCGGCTTTGTCGCCTCCAAATGGCGATACCACCCGCTCTACTTCCCAATTATCCGCCTGGCCGGCGGGATCTTCATCCGCCGCGGCGAGGTTGACCGCGAGGCTCTGCAGGCGGCGATCAATTGGCTGCGAGCCGGCAAGTGCTTCGGGATGGCCCCGGAAGGCACCCGCAGCCGAGTCGGCGTGCTGCAGCGGGCCAAGACCGGCGCCGCCTATCTCGCCTCCCAGGTCGACGCCCCGCTGGTCCCGATGGCTTACATCGGAACCGATCGAACCTTTCATTCGCTGCTGCGCCTGCGTCGCCCCGAGCTAATCTTGCGGATCGGGAAAGCTTTCAGGCTGCCTCCGGTCGATGAGAGCGACCGCGCCCGCGTGCTGCGCGATCAGACCGGCGAGATCATGTGCCAGATCGCGGCTATGCTGCCGCCCCGCTATTGGGGCTTCTACTCGGATCACCCGCGGCTGCAGGAACTCACGGCCATCCAGTCCGGGATCCCTGCGGCCTCCTGAGCGCTCAGCGATGACGATCTTGCGGACTCCGGACGAACGCTTCCACGACCTGCCAGGCTTTCCTTACTCGCCCCACTACCTCGACAACGATGGAATGCGGGTGCACTATGTCGAGCACGGCCAGGGGGATGCCCTGCTGTGTTTGCACGGCGAGCCCTCCTGGTCTTACCTGTATCGAAAACTTATCCCCCCACTGGCAGCCCGCCACCGAGTCTTGGCGATGGATTTCATTGGTTTTGGCCGCTCGGATAAATTTCCAGACCAAGCCGACTACTCCTTTAAGCTTCATTGCGACACCCTGGCTCACTTCATCAACCGGCTCGACCTACAAGACCTCACCGTTATCGTGCACGACTGGGGTGGGTTGATTGGCTTGACGGTCGCCAGCCAGATGCCGGAGCGGATCGGCCGGCTGGTGATCATGAACACCGGGCTTCCCATCGGGCAGGAACCGATGCCGGAGGCCTACACCCGCTGGCGAGAGTTCGCTCAACGGATCCCCGATCTGCCGATCGGCCGGATTATCAAAGGAGGTCTGCTTCATCCCGAGCGGCTCTCCCCTGGCGAGCTGGCAGGATACGAGGCACCCTTTCCCGATGTCCGCTTCAAGGCCGGTGCCCGCGCCTGGCC
>CAYHSI010000408.1:0-1566 GCA_964359225.1 uncultured Anaerolineaceae bacterium | reverse complement strand
CCCTGCCGCTGTTCTACGGAGTCATTGAGTAGCGACGGGCGGCTGCAAGGCCGGCAGGTTCTTGATCTCGACCGGCTGCGGTCGATCCGGAAGATCAAATCCGAAGATCCGGGAGTAGAAGTAGAGCTCGGCTTCCAAGGCCCGGCGGATATTCTCTTCTTTTCGAAATCCATGGGCCTCGCCTTCGAACGCGAGGTAGGCGTGCGGCAGGTGCTTAGCCTCTAAAGCTGCCACCATCGTCTCGGCCTGTGCGGGCGGGACGACTCGGTCCTCGAGTCCCTGGAAGAGGATGATCGGACAGGCCAGTTGGCCTGCAAAGTGGATGGGTGAGCGCTGCCGGTAAGTTTCGATGGCCTGCGGATAGGGACCGATCAAGCTGTCCAGGTAGCGCGACTCGAACTTGTGAGTGTCGCGGGCGAGCGTCTCCAGGTCCGCCACTCCGTAGTAACTTGCTCCGGCCGCGAACTCATCGTGGAAGGTCAGGGCGCAGAGGGTGGTGTAGCCTCCCGCGCTTCCCCCTCGGATGATCAGTCGCTCCGGGTCGGCTTCCCCTTGGGCTACCAAATATTTGGCGGCGGCGATGCAATCCTCGACGTCGAACACTCCCCAGGTTCCATTCAGTAACTCTCGATAGGCGCGGCCGTATCCCGAGCTGCCGCGGTAGTTCACATCCACGACCGCGAAACCGCGGCTGGTCCAGAACTGGAGAGGCAGGTAGAACTCGGAAGTGGCGTTGCTGGTTGGCCCCCCATGGCTGATCACGATCAGCGGCGGAAGGGTGTTCTCCGGGGCCTGGTGATCACGGTTCAGTGGAGGGTAGAACAAGGCATGGGCAACCTGACCGCCGGAGGTGGGGAAGGTAATTGGGCGGGGACGGGAAATGGTGCCCGGGTCGGGGAGCACTGGGTCGATTGCGCTGAGAGATTCGAGCTCGCCAGAGTCAAGTTGCAGTGCGTGCACCGCCGGGGGTCGGTCCGGCGCCCCCCCGACTAGCACGAGTCGGCCGGAACTGCCCTCGAAGTGAAGGCTTGGCGGATCGAAACTGGTCAGCCCGGTCTCGATCGGGGTCCATTTTCGACCTTCCGCCGGGATCCAACCCAGGTGGTCGATCCCGTTCTTTGAGTAGATCGCCACGATCCGGCCGTCGGGAAGAAACGCGTAATGGGAGTATCCGAAGTGCCATGCCGGAGAGCCGAACTCGGCCTCCATCGGTTGAAGCGCGTCCGATCGATCGCCCTCCCACCGGTACAGATTCCACCATCCGGTCCGGTCCGAGACGAAGTGGAGAACTCCGGTTGGGCTCCACTCCGGCTGGAAGATCGACTCGGTCGGCCCGCCCGCGAGACGCGTGGGGCTTTCGAGCGAGCCCTCTGGGGTCAGGTCAGCCAGCCAGAGCTCGGTTCCGTCCCAGGGCATCCGTGGGTGGTCCCACTCCAGCCAGGCCAGGTGCAAACCATCGGGACTGAGCCGGGGCGAGGAATAAAAGTCGTGGCCGGAAGCCAGGATCGTGCCGGCATCCCCCACCGCATAGAAAGCGGCTGTGGCGGCGGCGTTCTCCCGGTTATA
>CAYHSI010000407.1:0-1566 GCA_964359225.1 uncultured Anaerolineaceae bacterium | reverse complement strand
TCACCAGGTCGTTGCCCTTTCCCTCTTCTTCTCCGGTGGATAGCAGCCCGACCCGCGGGTTGGGCCGATTCAAGACCAGCTCGGCGTAGATCGAACCCATGATGGCAAACTGCAACAGATATTCAGGTTTGCACTCGACATTGGCCCCGATGTCGACCACGACCGTGCCCCCGTTCCGGACCGGAAAGACGGGTCCAAGCGCCGGCCGCTTCACCCCCGGGATCCGACCGAGCTTGAATAGAGCGGTGGCCATCGCTCCACCGGTATTCCCGGCCGTCACGAAGGCGTCGGCCTGGCCGCGTTTCAAGAGATCCATTCCGACCGCCATCGAACTGAGCGGCTTCTGCCTGGCCGCCTCCGCCGGCTTGTCGGTCATTTCCAGTATCTCGGGGGCATCGACCACTTCGAATGCCGAGGCCTCCGCGTAATTCTCCAGCAGCTGGCGGGGCCCCGTCAGCGTGAGGGGTTCGCCCCAACGGGCCTGGGCCTGGGCGGCCGCGGCGAGTTCCGGGCCCGGAGCGGAATCGCTTCCCATCGCATCCAAGACGATACGCATCGATTAATTCGCGAGCCTGCGGCTCGGCGAGGACAGATTGGACGGCAATTGCAACCGCGATCTCAGGGGGTGAATGCCCGGTCGGGGCGGTCCGGCACCTTCCGTTGACTCCCCCCGGCCGTTCGCTATAATACCGCAAATCGGGCGAGGGCCGTCGCCGCGCGGCGCCGGCGGAGATGGATGACCTTGCTTTCGATCTGTCCTGCGCTGGTGCTGGAATTGGTAGACAGGCATGGTTGAGGGCCATGTGCCGCAAGGCGTGTGGGTTCAAGTCCCACCCAGCGCACCATCAACGGGTTGCCGAAAGGCAACCCGATTTTGTCTCAATTCGGACAGGCAACCGCTTGATTCTGAGGAGCAAATACCAGAATTGAAGAAGGGCCGAGCGGGAGTAATCGCAGGTAGAGCGTAATCAGGTCCTGCGGCGGGACCGACGTGTAGGCATGTTCGGGAATGAGCTGGGTCAGGCGGGTTAGGTCCACCTGGCCGGCAGGCTCCGTCGCCCGCTGGGCGAGGGAAATCAAGAACTGCTCCTGGGAGGTCAGCAGACCGGCCGGATTCTGATACAAACTGCGCAGCACTGCGACGACTTGATTTCCATCGAATTCAGTACCATTCAGGTTCAATCCGTGCAGCTCATCGATCAACGTCGTGAAGGCGGCTTCATCGGCGACCACGACCCCATCCGGCTCAGCGGCTGCAAAGGACGCGAGAAAGGCAGAGCTCGGGCCAATCTGGGGCTCCCAGACGAACAACTCCTGCAGGGTAATGGGGGAACTACCGCATACCAGTCCATCGATCGGTTGGCCGAATAGGATGACGTCCCGCTGCTCCGCGCTAAATGTCGCCAGCCAGACCGCGACCAATCTGGGTTGAGGGGCGGCCAGGTTGTCGACCCCGAGAATCAGAATTGTTTCGGTTGAACCCGCCCGGGGGGTCCCCTCGCTTCCTCCGGCACTCTGCCCGCCCAGAAGGACGGTCACCAGCCCGGCCAGGAAGAAGAGGGCGAG
>CAYHSI010000406.1:0-1568 GCA_964359225.1 uncultured Anaerolineaceae bacterium | reverse complement strand
GGGATCCATTTGATCATTGCCACCCAACGGCCCTCGGTAGACGTGGTCACCGGATTAATCAAGGCCAACTTCCCGGCCCGGATCGCTTTCGCGGTCGCCTCCTCGGTCGACAGCCGGGTGATCATCGACCAACCGGGCGCCGAGCGGCTGCTCGGGCGGGGCGACATGTTGTTTCAAGCGGCCGACGCCTCATCGCCGATGCGGATGCAGGGCTCCTATGTCTCGGATGCCGAGCTCAGCCGGCTGATCGGCTTCTGGAAGCAGGCCGCCAGCCTAAGCGCGCCGGCCGAGAGCGTCCACGGTATCCCGGCGAGCCCCCCGCTGAAGCAGGCTCCGCTCTGGGAAATGGAATCTAAGCCGGCCCTGGATCGCGATGAGCTGTTCGAGGAGGCCGTGGGGGTGCTGCGCGAGATGCGGCGCGGGTCGGTGTCGGTGCTGCAGCGCCGGCTGCGGATCGGATACACTCGGGCGGCCCGACTGATCGACCAGCTCGAGGAGGCCGGGATCGTTGGCCCGGCCGATCGGGGCTCGGGGGCTCGCGAGGTGCTCGACTACGGGACTTCCCCAGGCGCTCTCTGATTGTGAGCGGCGGTGGCTCGACCGCTCGCGCCGTAGATCTTCCATTAATACAACTACTCCAAACGGCCCGATGAGCTCATACTTCGAACGCCGTCGAGCGGCATCACCAATCGGCCGGCGCCGCTGGGCATGCCTGCTGTTGATGGCCGCCCTCGCCGCCTGTGCTCCGAGCGCGAATCCTGGATCGATTGAGTCGCGGCCGACCGAGTTCCCCAGCCCGACCCCCGGCCCTACCGCAACCCCCACTCCCAGCCTACTGCTGATCGGGGCGCCTGAAGAATCCGCCGCCAGCGAGCTTGCTGCTTGGGCCGCCGACCACGGCTGGGGCGTGCTGAACTCTGATCCTGAGGGTGCAAGTGCGATCGTAGGCGAGACCCGGGTCGATCTGCGGGCAATCGTCAGCTTTGGAGAGCACTTCGGAGGGCGGGCAGCCCAGATTGCGGCCGACGTCGCTCCGGTGGTGTTGGTGGAGGCAGGCCAGATTGAGCCGGGCCCCCGGTTGAGCACGGTGGGTGAACCGGGCGGACGGCATGATCAGGCTGGATTCTTGGCAGGAGTCATGGTCGGGTTGGCCAGCCAGACGGGATGGGTGGGGCTGCTTGAAGGAACGGGGGGACCCCTGGAGCCTGTTTATCGAGGTGGCTTCGAAGCGGGTCTTCGGTACGGCTGTCCGAAGTGCCGACTCGTCACATCAGCTGCTTCGGAGGCGACAACCGACGGCTTCGCCGGGCAGGGGGTGGAGGTTGTATTCATCATCCCAGGACCAGCGGCAGCCGAGGCTGGAGCCCAATTGGCCGAAGGCGGCCTGTGGCTGGTGTGGGTTGGCGAGCTTCCGACCGCGGACCTCAGAGTCGCGGGGCAGGTAGTGTTCGCGGCGGACGGCTTGATCCTGCAAGCCTTAGACGCCCTGCAGGACGCAGAAAACCGGGCGGCCTGGCCCTATTCGATTGAGAACGGGGGGATCCGGCTATGGGACGTCGATCCGGAGC
>CAYHSI010000405.1:0-1571 GCA_964359225.1 uncultured Anaerolineaceae bacterium | reverse complement strand
CGCTAGCGAAGTCCCAGCTCCTGGCGAGAGATGACCAGCCGCTGAATCTCGCTCGTGCCCTCATAGATCTCCGTGATCTTTGCATCTCGGAAGTAACGCTCGACCGGCAGTTCCTTGGAGTAACCCATCCCCCCGTGGATCTGCACCGCGTGGTTGGTACAAAAACCCGCGGTCTCGGAAGCGAACAGTTTGGCCATGGAGGCCTCCAAAGTGAAGGCCTCGCCGCTGAGCTTGGCAGCCTGTTTGGCCAGGGCGGCCTGATAAATCAGCAACCGGCTGGCTTCGATCCGGGTTTTCATGTCGGCCAGCTTGAAGCCGATCCCCTGAAACTCACCGATCGGCTGGCCGAAGGCCTCCCGCTGGCGGGCGAAAATCAGGCTAGCCTCGTAGGCCGCTTCGGCAATGCCGAGGGCTTGCGAGGCAATTCCGATCCGGCCCGCGTCGAGCGCGTGCATAGCGATCTTGAATCCCTCTCCCGCTTCGCCCAGCCGGTCTTCCACGGGGCAGCGATAGTCTTCGAAGAGAATCTCGCAAGTAGCGCTCGCCCGAATGCCGAGCTTCGGCTCTATCTTACCGACGCTGAAGCCTGGTCGATCGGTCTCGATCAGAAAGGCCGTGACTCCCCGATGTTTTTGCTCGGGCTCGGTCATTGTGAAGAGCAGGATGTATTTGGCCACCGGCCCGCTGGTCACCCAAGACTTGCGGCCATTGATGACATACACTTCCCCGTCGCGGGTGGCCCGCGAACGCATCGTCCCGGCGTCCGATCCCGACATGGGTTCGGTCAGCGAATAGGCGCCGATCGCTTCGCCCGAGGCTACCGGGCGGAGGAACTTCTCCTTCTGAGCCGCGGACCCGAACCGCTGGAGCGCGTAGCAGAAGAGCGAATTGTTCACCGACATGATGGTCCCATGGGAAGCATCGGCCTTGCTGATCTCAATCAGGGCCAGCACGTAGGACAGGCTGTCCAGGCCGGCCCCGCCGTACTCTTCGGGCACCTCGATCCCCATGAAGCCCATCTGGCCCATCTTGCGGACGGTCGCCAGCGGAAATTCACCGCTCTCGTCGAATTCGGCCGCAATCGGTGCGATCTCGTTCTGAGCAAATTCGCGGGCGAGCTGGCGGATCTGCTCGTGCTCAGCTGTGAGTTGCAGGCTTGGACCCGGATGAGTGATTTCGGTGATCATCGCGGCTGGGTGGGGCGAGGCGGGGCGATTATAGCACGCAGGGTCAGACGAAGCCCTCGGGTACAATGGCCACCCGGAGAGGCTCAGCATGGCCGAAGCCCCGAACCGTGAACCGATTGATGACCGGGTGTTCCAACACTTGGTTCAGCTGGCTGCGCTCGAGCTGCGAGCGGATGAAGCCGAATACCTCCGCAGGGAATTGAACGCTCAGCTCGCTGCGATTCGAAATCTTGAAGCCATCCGGATCGCGGTGGACTTGCCGATCACTTCCCACGGAGTGCCCTACAGCCCAGCTATCCGACCCGGCCCGCGCCCGGATCAAATCCGGCCCTCGGAGCTGGCCGATGCGATCTTAAGCCAAGCCCCCGAAGTGTTGGATCGATA
>CAYHSI010000404.1:0-1580 GCA_964359225.1 uncultured Anaerolineaceae bacterium | reverse complement strand
TCATTGATGACTATGATCGATTCTCCGATCGTGAGAACGAAGCCCGCCGCACACTCGCCGAGCTGCTGGCCTCCGGTGGGAACCTGGGGGTGGGCTTCCTCCTTGCCGGCAACATCAGTGAATTGCCTCGTGACTACGATGACCCATTCATCCAGGCAGTCCGGAAGCAGGGGAACGGTGTTCTGCTTTGTGGGACCGAAGGTATTGAGCAATTCAACAATGCCCGCCGGCCGCAAGGGCAGCCCAGTGCTGGTCTGCCGCCGGGCCGTGGCTTTCTGATCCGCCGGGGACAGGTCCGCCTCCTCCAAACGGCGGCATATTGGCGAGAAGGCGAGAACCCAGACGAGGCGCTCGCGAATCGGATCGGCAAACTGAAGGATCGACATCGCTGATTCAATGAAAACCTGGAAGTCGTTCCCGTCGGCCAGCTCGCCCGAGACCCGTGCGAACCCCAGGCGCGGCCGCCCTACATTTCGCAACCTTGCGCAGGCCGGATTCGCCTGCCTGGTTGGTCTGGCGCTCATCAGTACTCCCGCGAGCTCTCAGACCGAGCAACCACCTATCAAGATTACCAAGGTCATCACAGACGAGTTCCCGCTCGTCCGGGTGCAGTTGGCAGCCTGGGAGGCGGCCGGCTCGCTCATCGTGCTCATTCCGAACCAAAACCTGCGGGTCAGCGAGGACGGTGTGCCGCTCGAGGTGATCTCGGTCGACCCGGTCGATGTGGGAGTCCGGCTCGCCTTTGTCATCGACCCGGGTGACGGGATCCGCAACACCGGGGTTGGACTGCGGAAAGTCTACGAGATTGCCAGCGGCTACCTGGAGACCTTCCTAGTCGGCCGGCCCTGGATGATGGCGGGTGTAGATGAAGTGACGATCCTGGTCCAGGAAGGTGATGCAACCGAGCTGATCAGTCCAATGAGCTCCGATCCCGGGCTCGTTAGCCAGCAGATCGCCACCTATCAGCCGCCGACCGATTCAAGCTTTGGAGCTCCGCCCCAGGCCGGGGCCTTCACCCGGACCGGCTTGCGGCGCGGCCTAGACGAGCTGCAATTCGCTCCAGGCAGTGGGGACAAGCCCCAGGCACTGGTTTTGTTCACTCCCGGCATGCGGGCCGACACTTCGGACATTGCTGCCCGAGCCATCGAGGCCGGGATCCCGATTCATGTGGTCATGGCTCGTGAGGAGGGCACCACTTTCTGGGACGTCGCCTTGCAGCCGCTCGCCGAGATTACCGGGGGCGAGTTCGCCACCCATTATGGAACCGGCGGCCTTGAGCCCCTCTTCGAAACGCTGACTTTCCGCCGCCAACAATTGCATATCACCTACCGTTCGAATTCCGCCGCGGCCGGATTGCGGCAGGTGCTCGTCGAAATCGACAGCAGCAACGGTCCACTCTCTGCAACCGGGCAGTTCAGTGTGGAGCTCAGCCCGCCCAAGGTTGACGTCGTGTCGCCGGCGCCGGGAGCCGTCATCAACCGGCAAGCGGTCGAGCGGTCAGATGACGCGTCGTTGGCCGAACCGACCTTCGTCACAGTCGTAGCGGAGGTCGAATTTCCGGATGGGCACCCAAGGGAGCT
>CAYHSI010000403.1:0-1590 GCA_964359225.1 uncultured Anaerolineaceae bacterium | reverse complement strand
TTGGAGACGGCCGGCCGGCGCTATCTCGTGGACTGCGGACTCTTCCAGGGCGGGCGGCCGAACAAGCAGTTGAATTGGAATCCATTCCCAATCAAGCCGGAGCGCATCGACGCTGTGCTGCTGACCCACGCCCACATCGATCACACGGGGTATCTCCCGCGCCTGATCCGACAAGGCTTTCGGGGCCCGGTCTACGCCACTGAGGCGACCATTGCCTTGCTGGAAATCCTGCTTCCCGACTCGGCCTACCTTCAAGAGCAAGAAGCTGCCTTTGCCAACACGAAGGGGTATACCCGCCACAAGCCAGCTCTACTGCCGTTTCGGCGACGACCACAATTTAGACCTCAACCTGCTGATGGACGAGCAGGAATGCCCGCTGCGCTGCCGGGAGACCTACTTCGTCCGAGACGTTGCGGAATCCAAGCGACTCAACACAATGCCGGGGCCGGCGATCATCATCTCGGCCAGCGGGATGTGCACCGGGGGTCGGATCCTGCACCACCTCAAGTGGCGATTGCCCGACGAGCGCAACTTGGTTTTGCTGGTCGGTTACCAGGCGGAGGGCTCGCGCGGCCGCCGATTGCTGGAAGGAGCTTCATCGATCCGGATCCATGGCGAGCAGGTGCCCGTTCGGGCGAAGGTGGCCGCGCTCGGCGGACTGTCGGCCCACGCCGATCAAGGTGAGCTGTTGCGCTGGATGGCTGGTTTCCAGCGGCCGCCTCAACGGACCTTTCTGGTGCACGGTGAGCCGGGCGCGACTCGGGCCTTAGAGGCCGAGATCGGGCAGCAGCTCGGATGGCAAGTTGCGCGCCCCGTACTGGGGGAGCACGCCAACCTCCCGGAGCTCAGCCGATCGCCGGCCCGATCACAGATTGAGGGGACGAGTACGACCCGGGGCTAAGCCGCGATTCGCTCCCGGCGCAGCAGCTGGGCGTTGATGGCCACAATGATCGTGCTCACTGACATGAATAGGGCGCCCAGCGCCGGCGAGAGCAAGATGCCCACCGGCGCCAGCACCCCGGCCGCCAATGGTAGCGCCACCACGTTGTAACCCGTAGCCCAGATCAGGTTCTGGATCATCTTGCGATAGCTGGCGCGGCTCAGGGCGATGATCTTCACCACGTCCAGCGGGTTGCTCTTGACCAGAATGATTCCCGCCGACTCCACCGCCACATCCGTGCCGCTGCCAATGGCGATGCCGACATCGGCCCGGGTGAGCGCCGGAGCATCATTGACCCCATCGCCGACCATCGCCACCCGCTTCCCTTGCTGCTGCAACTCCATCACCTTCTGGTCTTTGTGCTCGGGGAGCACCTCGGCGAAGTAGTGGTCGATGCCCAGCTCCTCGGCGACCGCCTGGGCTACCGCCCGGCTGTCTCCGGTGAGCATGGCGACCTCGACCCCCATCTCGTGCAGCCGCTCCACCGCCCGCTTGCTCTCCGGCCGGATGACGTCCGCTAACCCGAACCCGGCCGCCACCTTCCCGTCCTGAACCAGGTAGACGACGGTCTGACCCTTCCGGTTGGTTTCATCGCTGAAGCGGGCGATCGGCTCTGGCAGGTTCAGCTCGAGCATCTCGAGCAGGCGCGG
>CAYHSI010000402.1:0-1592 GCA_964359225.1 uncultured Anaerolineaceae bacterium | reverse complement strand
GTCCACCAGGAGTCCCTCGGATACACCAACCCCAGCATCTTGTTCGCCCGGGCTGAAGCCAGGCCCAGCAGCGATTCCATATCGTGGTAGCAGCAGATCACCCGGTCGAGGGTGACCACATCGTGGGGTTGGATAGTTTCAGCCACCGCGACGAAGTCCGCATGCCGGGTGGTCACTTCGGTGCTCAGACCGAGATGCTCGGCCTCTTCCTTGGCGGCCTTGGCGAACGCGCTGGAAGCTTCGACCGCGGTCGAAGACCTTGCCCCGGCCCGCAGCAGGGCGTGTTGGATCGCTCCGATGCCGCCCCCGATGTCCAGCAGCGTGAGGCCTTCGACGCCCTGCGGCAGAATCGCCTCGATGAGGTCCTGGGTCGTGTCGGCCGGCCCGTCGTCACGATAAGCCTCTCGCTCACTCTCGGCCGCCTCCGCTGAGAACTCTCGCTCGATCCCCTGGCACTGGCAGCAGTCCATCTCCACCTCGCCCTGCCATTATAGGCCGGCATCGCTTTCACATTGGGACTTTCATGGGACAGGTTTGGTGATCGAAACATGCTAGACTCGGCCCGAAGTGGAAATGGAAAGTGCCCTGCTGATCATTGCCCCGAAGCCGGTCCAAGCGTTTGCCTATCCGCTGCGGGAAGAGTACGACCCCAAGTCTTTTGCGAAGGTTCCGGCTCACATCACTCTGTTCTACCCGTTCGTGCCGGCCGCCTTAGCCGAGGAGGAGGGTGGGAAGCTCGAATCGATCTGCAGCAAGATCTCCCCATTCGAGATCACCCTCGACCACTACATCAAGCTGGACGACGCGGTGGCGCTGGATCCCGCCGAACCCGCGCCGATCCTAGCGCTCTATCAGGCGTTGGCGAAGGCCTACCCCGACTATGCCGATGCGGATTACCGGCCGCAGCTGATCCTCGGCCGGGCGAGCGATCCCAGCACGATCCCGCTCCCTGAACCCCCTTCGTTCACCTTTCGGGTGGAGAAACTGCACCTGTACGTCGGTCTGCCGGACGACGTCGCTCCATTCATCCCTCGCCTGACCCTGCCTCTCGGGTGACCGACCGCCGCAGCGGGTTGGAATAGCACAGGAGCATCGATGGATCTCCCGATTGAGTTCATCAAAGCCTATTTCATCCCCGGTTCCGAAACCTTCTTGCTGTTGGGCCTGTTGGTGGGGGTCATCCTGATCTACTCGAGTGCTTCGACCCGCAAGTGGGGCGACGCCCTCCTTGGGGCGTTGGCGGTGCTCTACTTGCTCTTGAGCATGCCGATTGTCGCTCGGGGTCTCGAGCACGCGCTGCTGGATGGGTCGCAGCCGATTCGGGAAGCAAGCGAGGCCAGCGGAGCGCAGACCATTGTGGTATTGGCAGGCGGCAGCGCCACCTACCGGGCGAATGGCGGAGAGATCAACGAGCTCAGCGATGCGACCAGCCTGCGAGTGCTTGAGGCGGTGCGATTGTTCAAATTGCTTGGCGAGGCCGACGTGCTGGTATCCGGTGGGGCAGGCGAGGAAGTTGGGATTCTGACCCCCGAGAGCGTGCCGATGCTGGAGGAGTTGGTGGCGGCCGGCGTTCCGATGGACCGGGTCCGGCT
>CAYHSI010000401.1:0-1595 GCA_964359225.1 uncultured Anaerolineaceae bacterium | reverse complement strand
AACTGCTGCCGGCTTTCGTCCGGGATGCCCTCCTCCAACGCCACCGAGCTGCCTGGAGCCGCGGTGGTGAGGCAGACCCGCGGGCGATCGAGCGCGGCCTGCGGATCTAAGCGGTCGTCGATTAACCCGATCAAGACCTGGACCTGACCCTGCGGCTGCATGAAGCCGCCCATCACGCCGAAGCTAGCGAAGAGCGAGCCGTCCGGGCGGGTCACCATTCCGGGAATGATCGTGTGATACGGCCGTTTGCGGGGAGCCAACCCATTGGGGTGATCCGGATCCAGGCTGAATCCGAGCCCCCGGTTCTGCAAGGTGAAGCCCCAGCCCGCCGGGACGATCCCGGTTCCGAAGCCCATGTAATTACTGTTGATAAACGAGCAGGCATTTCCTTCGGGATCCACGGTGGTCAAGTAGGCGGTGTCTGAGGCCGTCGTGAGCTGGCCGACGGACTGGTCGAGGGTTGCGCGAGATGGGTCGATGAGCGTGCGACGCGACGACGCGTAGCTCTTCGAAAGCAGCTCCTCAAGCGGCGCCGGGGCGAATTCTGGATCTGCCACGTACTGGCGCGCGTCGGCGAAAGCCAGCCGCAACGACTCCAGAATGAGATGCAGGCGAGCCGGGCCAAGCGGCTGGAGTTCGGCGAGATTGAAACCCTCGAGCAAGTTGAGCGCCAGCAGCACCGCGAGACCCTGACCGTTGGGCGGGGCCTCCCAGACGTTATAGCCGCGGAAGGGGCCGGAAATGGGGTCGACCCAATCGCCGTGATGCTCGGCCAAGTCGCTCTCGCTTAGCACCCCGCCGGCTGCCTGGACGACCTGGGCGATGGCGCGGCCAATCCCCCCCTGGTAAAACGCGGCTGAGCCTCCCGCTGCCACCGCCTGAAACGTGCGCGCCAGACCCGGGTTGCGGAAGAGCTCGCCGGCGCGGGGTGCCCGGCCGTCGATGGTGAGCTCCCGGCCGCCGAGTGCCTGATTCAGCTGCCGGTCGACCCCGCTCTGCCAGGAGTCGGCCGTAATTGGCGACACCGGGAACCCCTGCTCGGCCAGGCGAATTGCCGGTCCGAGCACCTCGGCCAAGGATAGTCGACCGTGGCGCTCGATCAGTCTGCACCACCCGTCGCAGGCGCCCGGCACGGTGATCGTGTGGGCATGGAAGGGGGGGAATTCCGCCGGAAAATCCTTCGCGGGCCAGGCGCTCCAGGCTCAGTCCAGCCGGGGCGCGGCCCGAGCCGTTGTAGGCCAGAACCTGCTTCGAGGCGGCCTCGTAATACAGTAGAAAGCAGTCTCCCCCAATCCCGGTGGAGGTCGGTTCTGTGACATTGAGGGCTGCCGCGGTGGCCACCGCCGCGTCGGCGGCGGAGCCGCCCTGAGCGAGGATCTCGATCCCAGCTTGGGCTGCCAGCGGCTGGGAAGTGGCCACCATCCCTCGAGTGGCAAACACCGGCGATCGCCGGGAATCGAAGCGCAGTTCGGCCTTCACGTTGAGATGTAGTATGCCATCCGGCTGCCAACCGTCCTAGGGGCGCGCATCGGGCCGCTTGCCCGCGTCCGGTCTATAATCCCCCGAATTCCTCCTGGGATTGCCGCTACCGGATG
>CAYHSI010000400.1:0-1612 GCA_964359225.1 uncultured Anaerolineaceae bacterium | reverse complement strand
GCAGGATTCGCCGGCCGGCCGGCGGTCGGCCACCGCCAGCTTAGCGGCGAGGGTCAGGCGAGTTTCGCGCATGCTGGCTTCGAGGTGCGGGTAGGCCATCCAGACGTTGACCATTCCGAACAGCCCGCCGGTGAGGGTGCGCAGAAGCGGTGTGCTTTCGCGGGCCGAGATGGAGAGCAGCCCGATCTGCGAGATGAGCTGACTACCCCCATCCAACGCGATCGGCAGGATCCCCAGAATGAACCAGTACATCAGGGGAAGCGGTCTCAGTCGCGATCGAACCAGCCCAAACAGCAATCCCGCCACCAAGATTCCGGCGTAGATTGCGATGTCCCGTTCACACAGGGCGACCTTGTATCCGATCTGTTCGTCACCCAGGTAGCGGCGGGCCAAGACGAAATCCAGCTCGCTGAGACCGGTTGCCTGTTCGTAGCTCGTGAGATCTGAGCGGGCGAGCTGACGGGGGTAGGCCGGCTGGTCGCCGAACAGAAACCAGGATCGAAAGGCCAGCTGGTGGCATAACGGGGAGTAGGCAGTGTAGATCACTCGGGCCGCACCCGGCGCACCAAGCTTCATCAGCGTCGGGGCTACAAACGGCAGGCCGCCATAGGCCAACACAAACAGACTGAAAACCGTCAGCCAGTGGCGACTGAGGAAGTACAACCCCCGATTGACCCGCCTCGCCCACGGCCGGTCTGCCTCCCCGGCAGCATCGGTTCGGTCGGAACCGCGGGCGGCGCCGAGGGCTACTTGCAAGTCGAGCTTGGTGAAGGGAGATTCCAGCGTGTACGGCCTGATTTTCACGACCGGCGCCTTGCTCTGGAACTGGCGGCGCAGGTCGGGCTCGTGCTCAATATCGAATTCGACCAGCTCGAACTCGAATTCGCCGCGCAGCTCCTGCAGGTGCAAGCGGGCCTGGCCGCTGGCGGCCGAATCGCCGGCGAAATAGAGAATGACCTTCATCACGGCGCCAACCCAGCCTGCTTGAGGTAGTCATCGAGCTGGCTCTTGGCCAGGATTCCAATGTGATAGGCGGAGATTCGGCCCTCGCGATCCAGGATCACGCTGGTGGGGTAGCCAATCACCCGATACAACCGCTGGACCTCGCCTCCCGGGTCGAGCAGTAGCGGGAAGTCGATTCGCAGCTCCTCACTGAATGCGATCACAACCTCTGCCGGTTCGTCGAAATCCACCCCTAAGGCCACGAACCCCTGGCCGCCGAGGTTGTCGTACGTCTGTTGGATGAGCGGCATTTCACTTCGACACGGAAGACACCAGGTGGCCCAGAAGTTGAGCAGCACGACCTGGCCGCGAAAATCTGCCAGGCGGACGGACCCCCCAGCTGCCTGGCTCAGCTCAAAATCCGGCGCCGGGCTGGTAATCCTGGCTTCAGACCCGACCCACCCTGATGATACCCGGGAGATGCTCCAGAAAACGGCCGTGCTGATCGGGGCGGCCAACGAAGTCGGTATTACTAACGATAAGATATACGCCGACCCCGGGCTCATCCACATTTCCGGGGAGGGCGGGCAGCGGCATATCACGGACGTTCTTGAATATCTCCGGGCGTTGCCGGAGGCCACCGATCCGCCGGCAAGAAGCGTTTGCTGGA
>CAYHSI010000399.1:0-1614 GCA_964359225.1 uncultured Anaerolineaceae bacterium | reverse complement strand
GAGTCTGCCGGTATTGCTCCTTGGCCTCCACCTGCTCGCGCTTGTAGTTGCGGTTTCCGACCATGTACGTCACTCCGGTGGCCAGGTAGGTCGCCAACATGATCGGCAGGAAGCGCAAATATGAACTCGCTCCGCCACCGGAACTCATAAGCATGACGGTAAGCAGCACCGCCCCAAGCGGCAGGGCGATCCCTAGGATATTCAGCCCCGACGGCTTCGAAGGGACGTTCGCCGGTCCTGGAATCTGGACGCTGTCGCCTGGGAGGCTAGGTTGAATCCGGGGTGGACGATTAAACGTCATGAGCCTGCTTCACAGGGCGAAGCAAGAGGATTGCTGGCTGTTTTCCTGGCGGCATACCTGGGGAAAAGAATCACCCGCACTCGCATTCGGGAAAGATGAATGCCACGACTCGGGCCGGCACCAGCCGGCCCGAGTGCCGAGGTCAAACCTGTTCGAGCGGGAACGCTCTTCCCGCGGCGTTCTGGCGAGGCCGTCCGGCCCCTAGCGCATGTCGGCGGAGTTGAAGTCTTCTGCAGCGCTTCCGAGCAGACGGCCGGCAGACCCGAGGGTTTCGATCGCGGACTGCAGGCTGGGGGCCATCTGGTCCCATTGGTCGAAGATTCTCTTGGAGCGAGCGCCAGTAAACTGGCCCTGCAGATTGCCCATCATGCCTTTGGCTCGGGACACGAGGCTGCCCACCTCCTCAGACATTTTGCCGAAGTCAGCTCCGGTTCTGGTGACATCCCCTGTATTGATTCGAATCTCAGACATCTTTTTCTAGCCTCCTATCGGCTGTTTAATGTCCGGCCATTCGGCCGGCGATTGCCAAGTTGTACGCCTATTGCTTAGTAACCCTCGAATGCTCCTCCCGGCAGCCATCGCCAGCACGGCCAGTCGCGGTGTGCTGCAGCTCTGCCCTACTTATCCGCCTTTTCATACCTTGCGGCCAACGCATGCAACTCGCTTGAGATGGCGGCCAGCAACGCCACCTGGCCTCGCATGAGCATTCGCCATTCTGCGTGGTGCTGGTAAAACGCGTGTTGTGCTGAACCAGACCATTTGGCTTTCAGGTCTTGCGTGACCTTGTCCAGGTTGGCAACCAGTTCCTGACTCTGCTTACTGGCGGATCCAAACTCCTGGGCCGCGGTCAAGATGTGCTCAGGGGACAGGTTTACGCTTGCCATCGGGTCATCACTCGGCACCGACGTTCGCGGTTTGCCAGACTCGTTCGGTGACTGACTCCCATTCCGTTACAGTAATGGACTCAACCTGGCCAGCAAGGCTGTCCAAGAGTTCAGCGCACCCATCGACCTCGCCAGGCACTGAGCTGAATTCCTGAATAAAGGCGTTTCTCGCGTTGCCCGCCCAGTCCGTTTCGAGCGCTGAGCCGAGCACCCGCAATCCTTCAGCCACGCCCCTGATTTCCGTCGCGATCCCCCTCCAGCTCGCAGCAATACCGTTTGCTTCGGGCGGAACAAACGTTCTGCTCCGCTGAACCTCAATCTCAATGTAGGGCATGTCGCTAAGTTGTTTCAGTATACAATGCGAAGAGGTCGAGTCAATGTGACTTGCGACAAGATCAGCATTCTGCTTAGATCGACCTCCTCCTTTAC
>CAYHSI010000398.1:0-1631 GCA_964359225.1 uncultured Anaerolineaceae bacterium | reverse complement strand
GTGACGATCGCCAGGTAGTCGCCCCGCATTCGCAGCACCGGCACGCCGAGGATGATCCCGGCCAGGGCCGAGGCGGCCACCGCGATGGGCAGGGCGGTCCAGAAGCTGAGCTGCGGACCCCACAGGATCTGGCCGGACTCGGTGCCGATCGCGCGGGAGGTCAGTACCCCCATGACGTAGGCCCCTATCGCAAAGAAAGCGACGTAACCCAGATCGAGCAGACCGGCAAATCCGACCACAATGTTCAACCCAAGCCCCAGCAGAATGAAGAGGGCGATATTGTTTGTCACTTCACTCAAATAGAGGCCAAGGATGCGGGGGAGAATGATCAATGCGATGCCAAGCAGCGCGAAGAGCCCGATTTGGAACCTCCGGCGCCGCCCGCTCGGCATTGCTTGCAAGCGCTGCCGTAACTTTACCGGGCGCCGTGCAAGCCGGTAGCTCAATCCAAATACCAGGGCAAGAACCAGAACGGCTCCGATCGGCGTAAGGCCCCGGTTGGTGGCCGTCCCCAATACGAGACGCACGACCAGCCCGACGACCGGCAATCGGCCAAAGCTCACCCGGATCAGATCAGACAACAAGCCCAAGAGGGCCACCCACAGCAACGCCCGCGATACCGGCTGCCTGAAACGATCGGACAACGAGTTGAGCAGACCGCCGAGCGCGCCTGCGCCGGCGCCAAACGCGAGCAAGGCCGCGCCTCCCGCCGCCAAAGGCAGTCCGAAGCTCAGGATCTGATAGAGGGTTGGGGAGGCATTGACCAGGACGGCTCGTAAACTCACCTGGGATCCGATGAGCACGAGGACGAAAAGCATTGCAGCCGAGAGTGCGCCTGATATCGCGCCGGCCGCGACCGACCGCCTGCGACCGCTGACGGTCGATGCTGCAAGGTAGGCGCTGCCAAAAACGAAGACCAGCAGCAGGGTCTGAGCCATTGAGATGATGCCAGAGACAATGTCCCGCTCGCTGAAGGTCTCCACCATTCCGACCAGCGAAACGAAGACCAGCCCCACACCGCCCAACAAGCCAATCCGGACGATCCTGCCCCAGCTAGTCGGATTGTGGTCGTCCATCGTGAACTGAACTCCTTATGCTTTCTTGGTCGCCAGCCGCTCGCCCAGAATACCAGTTGGCCGGAAAATGAGGATGAGCACAAGCATGACGAAGGCCACGACGTCCTTGAGCTGGTGGGCAGCAGGAACCCCCAGCCCGGTGAGAAACAAGGTCGGGCCGAGAGACTCAAAAATACCCAGGAGAAGGCCACCCAGCATGGCGCCGGGAATGTTGCCAATTCCGCCAAGGACGGCGGCAGTAAAGGCCTTGATGCTTGGGATGAAGCCCATGAAAAACTGGACCTGCCGGAACATCAATGAATAGAGCACCCCGGCCGCGCCCGCCAGAATCGCTCCCAGGACGAAGGTGATCACGATGATGCGGTCAACGTCGATCCCCATCAGAGCGGCCACGTCTTTGTCTTCAGAGACTGCCCGCATGGCCTTGCCAGTCTTGGTCCGTTGAACGAACAGCTGCAAGGCGAGCATGAAGACGGCCGCAGTAACGATGACGACAATCTGAAGCCTCTGGATGACAAGGTCGCCCGTAAGGGTGACTGCGCCTCGGAGGACGTC
>CAYHSI010000397.1:0-1652 GCA_964359225.1 uncultured Anaerolineaceae bacterium | reverse complement strand
CAAGGGCGAAAAGCACGAGCATTCATTCCACGGCCCTGTCGCGGTCATCGGTGAGGATCGGAAGAAACTCACGTGGCTGAAGCGGGAAGAACTGCCGCTCAAGGATGGCCGACTGGACATGACGAATGTCCCGGTTGTCGGCATCGGCGGCAAACGCAAGCAACAGTCCGGTCGGGCGCAGAGCTTCTTGGCGGAGAAATCCTCCTTCCAAGGGGCGTTGCTCCTTTACCCGGGGACTGGTAACTGGGATCTCGGTGAGGGGATGTTGTTTGTTACCTCGCGCGAGATTCTATCCGGTAAGCGTGTCTCCGGGGGTCGGCCCGAAGTGCAGTTCACCAATCATCGGTTCCTGCGCGACGGACGTTACGTGGCGGACCGAGCCCGCGTCCTGCACGGAAAAGCTATTGAGGTTCTCGAGCGGGAGGTCGAGCAGGATGCAACCCCGGAGCTCATCGCAAAAGGGCTCTTGGGGTACGCAGATTTTCGCCATCCACTCCAGGACGCTTGCGGTCAGCTCCTCCGTGAGCTGGCAGAGCTCGAATCGCGCCGGGTTATGCGCAAGCCCGGTGTTGGACGCAACATATTCGGTCTCGTTCAAGAGATCGTAGCCCGGAAGCTCGAACTCGCCGGCGTGAGGAGAATAAACCAAATCCCGGTGGACTTTTCGATCAGTGCCGAAGAGATCGCGCCCGAGCTCGTCTCGGAACGCGAGACGCTGGGCACGGTCGAGATTCCGGGATTGGGCCGACGGCTCGTTGCTGGCTGGCACCACGGTTGGCCGCAATGTCCGCTTGTGGAACTGCGGCTTGAGGAGTTCACGCGAGTGAGCGACTGGCCGCACACCACAATCGGCATCAAGGTGCCGGAGTTTGGCTCCGGGGCGCATTACCTGGTGCGAGATGACGCCCGCGCTCTCCTTTTCCGGGAAGGTGAAGGAAGGTGGCTGAAAATTCTCGAGTTCTTTGGAAAGCGCTGGGCCGAAATCCAGCGAGAGCAGAACTATCCGAAGGACGCGCGGGTTGCTGATCCGGCTGAGGCCGATCCGCCCGCAACGCCCGAGCCGGTTCAGTGGGGGCATGACCTCACTACTGGCGAGGCGCTCATGGCTTACGCAGCGCTCCATTGTGCTTCGCCCGGCCGCGTTTCGCTGGGTGGCTGGTCGGTTCAGTGGTGCGATAACCCGGAGGAGGCGGCCGAAGCTGATCGCAAAGGCCGCACCGAGGCCGAGACGTTCGTCTATACCCGCCGGAAACTCGCGGAGCTGACGGCCGGCGCAACCACGCCCCTACTCCCAACAGTCGTGCCGGAGCGACCGCAGGAGCTCGATGACCGTAGCATTTCGCGCGAGGAGCGGGATCGCGTCGGGGCGACCCACGACACCCAAGTGCGGGAGTTCGTGGGGATTCTCGAGAGCTCACCGCCGTGGCCGTTCCTTTCGTGGAAGCTCGCGGACGAGCTGCGGCGGGCAGGGGAGCACGGGCACTATAACCTCGCGGCCCTTGCGCCGCGCCTTTCCGCGGCGTGGACGCAGGCCGAGCGCCTCCGGCAGCTCCGGGAGGCCGGAGCGATCCTTGTCAACTGGGGCGGGTGGGTTCGGACTGCCGGTCGAACGGGCAATGCTCGCTTTTGGGTTGTCCGCCCGGACGGCACTT
>CAYHSI010000396.1:0-1662 GCA_964359225.1 uncultured Anaerolineaceae bacterium | reverse complement strand
TGCGCAGTCGGCGCCACGGCGATCCCTCGCCCGCGACTGGAATCCCTAGAGTGGGATGGCCGAGCGGAATAAGTGGCTCAGCGGCTCGGTGCGGAATGACGGGCAGGCGACCTGCCCACTAACCCCCGCACGACTGCAGCCCCTCCGCTGAGCTCTCGATGGTGGAGTCGAGCTCGAGGGCGACCTCAAAATGGCCGAGGGCATTCTCGCAATCGCCCAGCCCGACATAGATCCAGCCGATGAAGTCGTTTAGCCAGCCGTCACCCGAGCTCCGGTCCGCAGCCTCACCCAGCACCCGAAGCGCGTTCTCCGGATCCCCCAAGTTGCGGTATGTGTCCGCCAAATAGGCAAACCACCAACCGTTGTCGGGTTCGGCCTGAGTCAGCGTCTCGTACAGTGGAACGGCTTCCGCGTAACGGCCTTGTCCGTTGTAGAAACTGGCGAGATCGGAATAGAAACCTGTGTTCTCCGGGTGTGCCTCGAGCCCTCCCAGCAACAGTTGCTCGGC
This sequence comes from uncultured Anaerolineaceae bacterium, assembly GCA_964359225.1. Lineage (GTDB taxonomy): Bacteria > Chloroflexota > Anaerolineae > Anaerolineales > E44-bin32 > JADFRG01. The sequence continues at coordinate 1,154 of CAYHSI010000396.1, read as the reverse complement.
CTCCTTCAGCAGGCCCATTTCGCTGTACATGCTGGCCAAGCTCGCGTAACTGGAGTTGTTTGCCGGATCGAGCGCGATGGCCTGTTCAAAGGAGGCCACGGCTTGCTCCAGTTCTCCCTGTTGCCAGTGCAGCTCGCCGGCAGTCTGGTAGAAGGGTACGTGCTCCGGGAAGGTCTGCATGCCGTCAGCCAGGATCGCCAGCGCGTCCGCTAGGTTCCCCTGCCGATGCACCGCCTCCGCCAGCCCTTCCCAAGGTCCCGGGAAGTCCGCACCGGCATTGATGGCCTGATTGAAGGTCTGGTCTGCCTGGGCAGGATCGCCAAGTGAAAGGAATACCCAGCCAATGGACTCAAGGCTGCCGGAGTCAGAGGCCACCTCGGGGTCAGCCAGGCCCTCGGCAAGAACCGCTGCCGCTTGCTCGGGGCGTCCGGCGGCCAGATAAGAGTCCGCGATCGTGGCGTAGAGCGAATGCTCCTGAGGATCCAGCTCGAGTGCGGTGCGGAATTCGTTCGCAGCTTCCTCATGCAGTCCCAATTCCTGATAGAGCCAGCCGGCCGACTCATGCACTCCGGAATCCCCAGGGGTCAGATCGACGGCTTCCTGAATCAGATCGGAAGCCGCATCCGGGTCGCCGGAGGCGAAGTAAGCCCGAGCCACATCGAAGTAGCGTTCCGGATTTCCAGGTTCCCGCTCGATCGCGGTTTCGAAGTCGCGGATCGCGGCCTCGTAATCGCCAGCCTGCAGGCCGGCGTATCCGTCAGCCACCAGCTGTTCGAGAGTCCGGGCTTCCGACGGCTCGTCTGCGATCGGAGCCCCTCCGCCACCTCCGAGCCCGAGGGCCCGAGCGACGGCAAAGCCGACGAACCCCAGCACCAGAACACCCGCCGCCAACCCAAGACGAAACCACCAGGATCTCCCGCCTTTCGGCCGGGCACCGGCCGCCTCTGGCTCGGCCATCCCCTCCTCCGGATCGACTCGGGTGGCAACCGGGAGCTGCGCAGCAACCCCTGAACCAGTCACCTGCAGGGTCGTCAACTCGTGGGAGGGAAGCGCGGTTGCAACACTCGCTTGCCCGGGCGGCAATGTACCGACCGCAGCGGTAAGCGCCTCAGCCATCTGACCCACATCTTGAAACCGATCGGCCGGGTCTTTGG
>CAYHSI010000395.1:0-1667 GCA_964359225.1 uncultured Anaerolineaceae bacterium | reverse complement strand
CGAGCCATCCAGCTCCACTCGGACCGGGTACTGGGCCGTACCGTCAGCCGGCACTAGGTCTATTCCGGCCACCTGCCCGCCCAGACTCAGCTCCGGCAGGGCGTCCAACGTGATCTCGACCTCCTGGGCCAGGTCGAGCAATGCGATGTCGAGCTCATCGACCATCGTGTCCACATGCAGCTTACTCAGCCCGGCGATCACGATCTCCACCTCGCCCGGGACGACGCTGTCACCCGGCCGATGATTGACCGCCATCGCCGTCCCATCGATGGGGGAAATCAGGCGAGCCTGATCGACGACCGCCTGAGCCGCCCGCACCCGGGCTTCGGCCGCCGCGACTGCTTGCTGGTCTGGGCCGGCCCGCAGGTCGGCCAGATCCTGTTCGGCCTGGGCCAGGTTGGCAGTTGCGTTGTGCAGCTCCGCATCCAGCATCGACTGCTGGATCTCGGTCGGGTGGCCAGTGAGCCAATTCAGGTTCCGCAGCGCGGCATCCCGGCCCTGTTCGGCGGCCACAAGTTGGGTGAGCGCCAATGCTCGAACCGGATCATCCGACGGCAGACCTGAGAACTGATCGTAGTTGGCTTTGGCTTGATCCACTTCCTGCTCGGCCAGCACCAGCCCGGCCTCGGCGCCCCGGATGGTCGAGGAGGAGGCTCGCCGACCTTCCTGCTGGACGCTCCAGCGATACTCCGCATCGAGCAAGCTGTCCCGCGCGGTCGCGACTGCTAACTCGGCTTGGGCCAGCTGCTGCTCGGTCGGACCTTCCAAGAGATCCTCCAGCGCTTGCTCGGCCGCGATCAGGTCGGCCTCCCCCGCCAACAGGCTGGGGTCGAGCGAGGCGGGGTCGAGCTCGGCCAGCACCTGCCCGGCCAAAACTCGCTGGCCAACCTCCACCGTTAGAATCCCAAGTGTTCCAGCTACCTTAAAGGAGAGGGCGGCTTGGGCCTCTGGCTCGACCTTGCCGGTACCGGTCACGAAGATCTGCAGCGGACCTTCCACCACCTCGGTGGTCCGTTCGGTCGGGGCAATTTGGACCAGGGCGCGCCGGCCGCCACTGATCAGCGCCACGCCGGCCACGATCACTATCACTACGCTACCGATCACAATCCAGCGTCTAGTCATTCAGTCTCCCTAGTCGATCAGCGCTTGCAGCGACCAGCGCGTGCCGCTCCCAAAGCGAGTCGTGACTACTACCCCGAGGCCGATTGACCACGCCAAGACGATGAGAGCCAATCCAACCAGCGGAATGCGTGATATCGCGAACAAGACAACTGTGCCCGCTGCCAGCCGCCCGATCGGGCCGACCCGATCCCACCCGGCACCCAGTATCAGGGCCTCTCCTACTCGGTAGGCCAAGGCAACGCTCCCAGCGAGTGCACTCAGGAATAGCAAGCCCATCAGAATGAATGGTAGGGGGAAGGTATATACCGTGAGGGCCGCCAGCAGGGCCACGCTCACCATAGTTGCCGCCAGCAAGAGTCCGATCGCTGCGAGTCTCAGCCAACCACGCAACCCGCCGGTTAACGCCGTGGAGAGGTTGCGCATGCGCTGTGGCGCGAGGAACAGGATCAATACCCCGGCAAAGAGGTGGCCTAGCAGGGTCCCAACCTGAAGCGCCAGGTTTTCCAGCGGGCCGCGGTTCTCGAAGCCCGCCAGATCCCAGGGGC
>CAYHSI010000394.1:0-1669 GCA_964359225.1 uncultured Anaerolineaceae bacterium | reverse complement strand
GGTCGAACTGCCGGCGGTGATGATGTCGCCGGTGACTTCGAGCGGATTCACCTCGGGGAGCGCCCCTTCGGCGGTCGGCTCCGCCTGAGGTAGCTGGGCCGTCGGCTCGACGGCCGGCGGCGCGGTGGGTTCCACCTGCGCCGGCTCGGAGGTCGGCGCCTCGGTGGGAGCGGCTGTCGCACAGGCCCCCAGCAGCGTTGCGGCTACCAACAAAACGAAAACCCGATTAGCGTGCATTCTTGTATCTCCTCCTGAGATTGTTTATCGAGGACGATCCTAACCGGGTGGGTTTAAGACGCAGTCAAGACCTGGTTAAGTTTCTTTAATCAAGAAGAGGGACAGGCGGGGTGGCCCGCAGGTGCCGTTCAGGCGGCCTGGAAGCCCAGGTGGAAGAGCGCGCCCTTCGCGGGCGGAGGACGGTTCTCAGCCCAGATCCTCCCGGCGTGTGCCCGCAGGATGTGGTGGGCGATGGCCAGTCCCAACCCGGTTCCCGGAGAGGGCGCCGAGCCTCGCACCCGATAGAACCGTTCGAAGATCCGCCCCAATTCCTCGGGGGGGATTCCGGGGCCGCTGTCGGCCACGGTCAACTCCACCAGATCCTCCGGCGAGGCCTGATGGCCGCGCAACTCGATCCGGCCCCCGGCGGGGGAGAATTTCACCGCGTTGTGCAGGACATTGAGCAGCGCCCGGGTGGCCTGCTCGCGGTCGGCCAGCACCTTCAGTCCAGGATCGATCTCGACCTCGACGACCAGGCCATTGCGCTCGGACTGATCCCGCAGCCGCTCGACTGTCTCCTCGACCAGTTCCATCAGCGGGACGGTCACCAAGCGGACTACCTGCTGGCCCGACTCGATAGCAGCCAGGTCGAGCATTTCCTGAGTCATCAGATGCAAGGCATCTACTTCGACCAGCATCTTTTTCGCCAGGCCAGTGGCCAGTTGGCGGTCGTCGCCGGCCTTTGAGATCAGAGTGTCCACAAGCAGACGCAATGAAGTCAGCGGGGTGTTGAGTTCATGGGAGAGATTAGCAATGAAATCCTGGCGGGCGCGGGTAAGCCGCTGGAGCTCCGCCACGTCGGTCAACGCCAGCCCCACCTCGCGGCCGGCCCGCACCGCGCGGGCCTGAAAGGGCCGATCTTCGATCCGGATGATCCGTTCCAATCCGTCGGGCGAGTCGATTTCAAGCGCGTCGCGTGCCAGCTGTTCGAGCTCCAGGTTCTGACTGTAGCCGAACAGGCCAACCGAGTCTTCAGGTTCACCGAAGCGACCGACCGCGGCGGGGCTTGCGAAGCGCATCCGCAGCTCGCTGTCCACCGCCAACAGCATCTCGCGGGAGGCGGCCAGCGCGGGGCTGACCCGCGCCAGTTCGCCGGCGGCGCTGTCGAGCTGCTCCTGTAGGGAGTGGAGGTCGAGCTGCGCATGCCGTGTAATCGCCCGCCGAGCCCGGATCTCCCGGCGCCAGAGGGTCCCGAGCGCGAGCGCGACGATGCCCAGGCCTAGCTGCAGCCAAAGTTCCACAGCCTACCCTTCGAACCGGTATCCTACCCCGCGCACGGTCACGATCCGCTTCGGATCGGAGGGGTCGACTTCGATCTTCTGGCGCAGCCAGCGGATGTGCACATCGACCGTACGACTGTCGCCCGGGTAGTCATCGCCCCAGACCCGGGCGA
>CAYHSI010000393.1:0-1694 GCA_964359225.1 uncultured Anaerolineaceae bacterium | reverse complement strand
CCGATCGAGAGCGGCAATCCCACATTCTTGTAGTAGGCCGCTTCTCCGCCCCACTCCTGCTGCGGCGGGTGATGATTGCGATAGCGGTGCAGCAACCGCCGACCAGCCTTCTCTCCAGTCACCTCGACCACCAGGCCATACGCCCAGACCGGGTTCAGTTTCGAAACCGGATTCTGCCAGAGCAGGGCCCGGACGGCTTCCAGCGCTGGCACCTCCCGCCCGTCAAGCTGGATGGTGTCGAGCCCGAGGATTCCATTGTGAAGCAGCGCACTCATGAGCTCCATCACGGGTGGGGGAAAGCAGCCGCGTACCGAAACCCGCCGCAAGCTGGGGTAGGAGCGAGGCAGGGTAAAGACCTCGTCATGGGGGACGAAATAGGTGGCCTGCTCGCCGATGAGCTCATGGAATGAAAAACGCTTTCCGCCACTAAGTGGCGCCGAATAATGCCAGACCCCGTCTTCATACACCGCCTGCTGGCGAGCTTCTTCTTCCGGATCAAACTCCCAAAGAGTGGTAGTCAGCAGGCCGGGAGCCGGCGCCAGCGATCGAAAGGCCGCGAAGGCGATCTCGACCGACTCCAGCTGGTCGAGCTGCTCGGCCGCCTTGGCGACCATCAGGTTGGTGACGCCCGGCGTCGCTCCGACCCCGGGGACAAAGATCATCCCCTTCGCGCTCGCAGCCGCATCCATTCCAAACTGCTCCTCGAGGCTGGAGAGATCGAGCCCGTTGACGCCGGTCTCCACGCAGGCCCGATTGACCACCAAGTCGTATTGAAACGGCAGGCCGTTTACGACCAGGTCATATTGGGGGAACAGCCGGAGCATGGCGTCGTAGTCGCCGGCATCGAAGGCAAGCGGCTTCAGTCGGCGATTGCCGATCTCTGCGAGCAGGCGCTCGACCGCCGCCGGGTTGGCGTCGGCTACGGCAATCTCTTCAAAATTGCTGGAGAGGGCGAGGTCGCGGGTGGTCTCCTTGCAGACCGCGCCGGCACCTCCCAAAACTAGCGCTCGCATTTACGCCCTCCGAGCGGGATCGCTCGAACCGACATCTCAGCCCTGCTCCCGAATCACAACCATCTGAATATTCGTCATCTCCTCGATCGCGTACTTGAGCCCTTCGCGTCCAAGTCCGCTCTGACGGTTGCCGCCGTACGGCATATGGTCGGCCCGGAAGGCGGGAGAATCGTTGATGATCACTCCGCCGAAATCAAGCGCCCGCACCGCCTGGAGCACCCGCCCCACGTCCCGGGTGAACACCGAAACCTGCAGCCCGAACTCGCCGTCGTTGGCCTGCTGCAGCGCGCTCTCAAAGTCGTCCACATGGATCACCGAGGCCACCGGCGCAAAGACCTCTTGGGCCACGACCTTCATCTCGGGCGAAACGGCGGTCAGCACGGTCGGGTGATAGACCGGTCCTTCCCGCACGCCGCCGGTCTCCACCCGGGCGCCCCCCCGCTGGGCCTCCTGCACCCAGCCTTCAATCCGAATCGCTTCTGTCTCAGCGATCATCGGTCCCACGTCCACCCGCTCGTCGAGCGGATCCCCCACGACCATCGCCTCACTGGCTGCTACGAAACGCTCCAGGAACGGCTCATAGGCCGCGCCTTGGCCATAGATCCGCTGCACCGAGATGCATACCTGCCCGGAGTTGTAGTACGCGCCGACCGCCAGCCGTTTCGCAGCAAATTCCAGATC
>CAYHSI010000392.1:0-1719 GCA_964359225.1 uncultured Anaerolineaceae bacterium | reverse complement strand
AAACCCCAGCGCGACCCGATCGCGGCGGCCTGGTACGGCCAGACGTAGAGCAGCTCGGCTCCCGAGCGGCGCCCGGCGAGCACGGCCCGAAGGCAGAAGTCGTAGCGGCGCAGTGCCCGCACGGAACGCAGCCTGCGGATCGGGAATCGGACCTGGATCCCATAGTGGGCGGCAAGCTCTTCCCACCGGGGTTCCGGCCGTACGGCGGGCAGCCATAGCGTAAGCTGGTGTCCGAGTTCGACCAGCGCCGCGCAGGACTTCATCAGCTGGATCGAGTTTGCCGTCGTGGAGGGGACTTGGGAGGTCGAGATGCAGGCGATGCGCAACTTAGGCAGGTGACAAGGCGGCCTTTCGCTGGATTTCGCGCAGCGTCTTCCACACCAACAGTGCGGCCGTGCCGAAGAAGAAGCTGCCCAGGCTAATGGCCATCCCCACCGCCCCCAGTCGGGGAACCAGCAGGAAGATCAGCATGACCTTGGCCAGGGCTGCAGCCAGGGTCACTTTGGTCGGGTACTCCGGCAGGCCAAGCGGGAGCAGCACGCTCCGATTCCAGTAGAAGACGCTGACGACGATCACTCCCGGAAGCAACACCAGCAAAGCCCAATAACTTTCGGGCAGGAACTCCGACCCCCATAGGGAGACCACCCAAACTCCGAATACCGCCAGCCCGCCGGCCGCCGCCAGCGAGTATGCTCCGGCGATCAGGCTGCCGCTTCGCAGCAGGTACCGCACGTTTTCCCAGCGCTGGGTGGCGACTTCGCGGGCCACCTCCCGGTAGGTGGTGCTGATCAGCGGCTGGACCGGGATGAGCACAATGTTCAGGATCGCCAAAGCGACCTTGTAGTACCCGACCTGCAGCGGCGAGGTCAATGCCCCCAGCCACAACACCTCGCTGTCACGGGTCACGAGGGTGAGGGTCCCGGGCAGGTTGGTGCTCAGCGCGAAGCGGGCCATCTCTCGCCGGCGATCGAAGATGGAAGACAGCGGAGCGCGCCACCACCCCGGGCCCCACCGCCGGCGGGCCGCGATCCAGGCCGAGACGGTAATGGCGATCGCCCAGGCCACTTTTCCAACCAGATAGGCCCACACGACCGCGTTCAGCCCGGCTTTCGCCAGCACCGCGGCGAGGATCAGTGCCAGAGTCAGCCCGCCCTGGCCAACCTGGACCCAAGCCAGCAGACGGAATTCGTCTAAATACTGTAGGACGCCGGTGCTGGTCTCGACCACCAGGTGGGCCAGCACCATTGACCCGTAGAGGGTGAACAAGCCGACAATGCTCGGATCTTTGGCCAGGTAACGTGCACCCAAGGGGGCCAGCAGCGCGATCAGCGCAAAGGCCAGCACCGAGCTGATCGCCTCGGCCGCTGCCGCAACCTTGACGGTCGCGGCCGCCCGGGCCGGCTCATCCCTCGAAGAGAACTCGCCGACGTAGTTCACCACCAGTTCGCTCATTCGGAAGGAGGTCAGCCGATTGATTACGCTGGCAAATACGGTGATGATCCCCAGTACCCCGAAAGCCTGCACACCCAGCAGCCGAGCCGCCAGGATTCCCTGCAGCATGCTCATCGCGGCCGAGAGGCCGCTGCCGGTAAACAGGTAGCCGGAGTTGCGCATCACCCGCTGCATGAGCGGGTTGCGCAGCATGCGGCCGAGCGGACCTCGGCGAAGCAGCCCGCTCGCCGCTAGGCCAATAGGATTGCGGCCCAGCCGACTAGTCAG
>CAYHSI010000391.1:0-1723 GCA_964359225.1 uncultured Anaerolineaceae bacterium | reverse complement strand
GCAACCGCAACTTCGAAGGTCGGATCAACCCCCACACCCGGGCCAGTTTTCTGGCCTCCCCTCCGCTGGTGGTTGCCTTCGCCCTGGCCGGCCGGGCCGATATCGACATGCTGAATGAACCGCTGGGAACCGACCCCTCCGGTGCGCCGGTCTTCCTGCGTGAGATTTGGCCCTCCCAGTCCGAAATCCGCAGCGTGATCGAGCGCTCGCTGACCGCCGAGATGTTTCGCCGGCGTTATGGGGATGTGTTCAGCGGAAACCCGACCTGGAATGAGATCCCGGTCAGCGGTGGTGAGCTATACGAATGGTCGCCCGATTCGACCTACATTCAGGAGCCACCCTTCTTCATCGATCTGCGGCCGGAGCTGCCGCCGCCCCAAGACATCCGCGGGGCGCGGGTACTGGCTTTGCTCGGCCACTCGGTCACGACCGACCACATCTCCCCGGCCGGCGCCATTCCGGCCTCCGGCCCCGCCGGTCAGCACCTGATCGAACGCGGCGTGCAGCCGCGGGACTTCAACTCCTTCGGCTCCCGGCGCGGCAACGATCGGGTGATGACCCGGGGAACCTTTGCCAACATCCGGATCAAGAATCTGCTTGTGCCTGGCGTGGAGGGCGGCGAGACCCTGCACTTCCCGCACCGGGCCCGGATGCCGATCTTCGAGGCTGCGCGGCGCTACCGCGAGGAGGGCGTTCCGCTGCTCGTGCTGGCCGGGAAGGAGTACGGGGCCGGATCTTCGCGGGATTGGGCAGCCAAGGGCACTGCACTATTGGGCGTGAAGGCCGTGCTGGCCGAATCATTCGAGCGGATCCACCGTTCCAACCTGGTCGGTATGGGAGTGCTCCCGCTCGAGTACCTGCCCGGGCAGGGGGCCGAGGCGCTGGATCTCACCGGCGAGGAGCGGTTCGACGTGTTGGGGTTGGAGCAGGGCCTGACGCCCGGCGGCACGGTCTATCTGCGCGCAACCAAGGCCAACGATTCAGCGATCGACTTCCGGGCCCGGGTACGGATCGACACCCCGATCGAGCTAGACTACTACCGGAACGGCGGAATCCTGCACATGGTCTTGAGGCAGATGCTGCAGGCAAGCTGACCGGTGCCGGCGCGGGCAATCCACCAGCCACGGAAATTGAAAAGCGAGGCGGCGGCAGCCGGCCTCGCTTTTCTGTCTGTCCCTTGCGGGAAGCATCTGTGATGCTCGCCCGCAAGGGCCGGTGTACTGCGGCGGGGATTTGTAGCCCGCCTCATCTGGATTATAGGAAGTGCAGTGGAGAATTGGTTCGGGTGTAAGTCGACTGTAAGCTAGGATTGACGGCCCGAGCGAAAGGCCAGATAGCCTAACAGCCCGGCGCCCCCCAACATGGCGAGCCCGATCGCTCCCAATAGCGACGACCCGCTGCCTTCCGGGCGGGGGATCGTAGCAATCGCCCCGCTGGGCTGCCCACCAAACTGGACAAACTTGATGTCCCCCGGCTCCAGCCGCACCGGAACGTTCATCGAAGTGGTCGGGTTGTAGTTCGGTGGTACGGCCCCGCTGACGTTGTAATCCCCGGCTTCCAATTCTGTGAAGCAGAAGCCTTCCGGTTCGGTGCCGGTTGTGTGGTCACCGGCCAGGTTACCCTGCCGGTCGGCCACGCTCACTTGACCCTCCGCCAGCGCCGGCTCGTCTTCGTCCAGCCGCGCGTTTCCGTTCGCGTCCAGGAAGAGCAGCACGCAGATCTC
>CAYHSI010000390.1:0-1734 GCA_964359225.1 uncultured Anaerolineaceae bacterium | reverse complement strand
TACTATTCTCAAGATGTACATTCCCACTGAGTATCAGCCCAGTTGTCGATGTCTCTTGAATTGCTGGGCGACTACCTGGGCTGGGCGCCTGCGTGGCTATCCGAGAAGCCGCCAGGCTATCGGTGGCTGCTCCGCTCTGGCTCGCAGTGGAGCCATCTCCGATAAGGGACTGCTGCCCAGGGCTGCAAGCGATTGTGGCCAACAAACAGAGTACGATCAGACACGTTCGAATCATGCTGCCCGTCGAATCGGCATATGTTCTCTGCCAGTTGGGCTAACTACTGATTATATGGAAAGGATTCCTCATATCCCCCTGTCTTTGGGGCAAATGAGGAAATTAGTCCGGTTTTGCGCCCTAGGCGTCGTATTCGGCGGACTTGTTTCCTCTATTTCGGCGCAATATCACTCATATGTGAATTCGAGGAGTTTCCACGACTCGGATCTTGAGCACGGCTCGGTTGACACTCAAGGCGGCAATGGCGGCTGGCGGCGGCAGACCCAGATCAGCCCCATCACACCCGCTCAATCACCCAAACATGCGAAAGCCCAAAGACCCGCAAGGGGGTCCGCTCACAGCGATGCAATATGGAGCGAAGCCAGCGCCCGAGCAGGGGCCAGCGGGCGATGAGGTTGTCGTAGGCGCCATAGATGATGGTGCGGCTGACCACCCGCACGGGAAGTCCCGCGAACAGGCGCTGAAGCGTGCGGGCGGAATAAGCTCGGACATGCGGGGCCAGCCGATCGCGTAACGCGGCCGGCAGGTAGTTCACAAACGGGATGTTTCCGAACCGGTAGCGCCCGCGCCAGAAGATCCCATGGGTCTCAAACGGATAGCCGCGGTTCGGGACGAACAGCACCAGCCGACCGCCTAGCGCAGACGGTGAGGGGCGCCGCAGCACCCGCACGATCTCCGCGATGGCAGCCGCGTCGTCGGCAACGTGCTCGATCACTTCGTGGGAGAGCACGAGGTCGAACGTGCCTTCAGGGCAGGGCAGTCGTTCGCCGAGGGCCCGGACCATTGCGGGATGGCGACGAGCGGCCTCGACCGACCGGTCCCGATCGAGCTCCAGGCCGATGGCACCCACCGCGGCGGGCGCCAGACGCTCGAGATAGAGGCCGACCCCGCAGCCATTGTCCAGAACCCAGCCCCGCTCACGACCGGCCGCGGCCTCTTGAATCATCCGCAGCCTCCGCTCCTGGCCGGCCCGCCATACTGACGAAGGCTGACCGAGGAAGGCGGACTTAGTGAATTCTGTCACAAGCACCTGGCTTCGGAGTCTAACACCGGCAGCCGCGCCGGCCGGCTACGGCAGCTTGAGCCAGCCCTGCAGCCGGTAATAGCCGAGCGCCAGCGCTTCGCGCATTGCAGCCTCACTGGCGTCCAGGGCCGCCGGATGCGGAATCAGCCCGCCGGAGATCACCACGTGGCCCTCGGAGTGCTGCGCGGAAGGCGAAGGAACCGGATCCAGTCCCTCGGCGCGCAGCGTGGCGAGCGCCCGCCGCATGTGAATTGGAGAGGTCACCAACACGAACCTCGGGTCGCTGCTTGCGGACATCAAACCTGCAAGGTTCACCGCCTGCTCCCGGGTGCTGCCGGATTGTGACTCCAGCCGTACCCGGTCTATCGGAACGCCGGCCGCCACCAACTCTTCCAGCATCGGGACGCTTTCTGGAGTCAGTATCCCAACATCCTCGCCTGCCCCACCGGATACCAACACGTCGGCCTCGGCGAGC
>CAYHSI010000389.1:0-1736 GCA_964359225.1 uncultured Anaerolineaceae bacterium | reverse complement strand
GCGTGCGGGACTACATTCACGTCGCCGATCTGGTCTCGGCCCACTCGCTGGCGCTGGAAGGCATCGAACCGGAGGCCCTACACATTTACAACGTAGGCAGCGGCGCCGGATATTCGGTCAGGCAGGTGATCGAGACTGCCCGCCGGATAACCGGGCACCCGCTGCCCGCTGAAGAAGCCCCCCGACGTCCCGGCGACCCCCCTCGCCTGGTCGCCAACTCCGACAAGATCCGCCGCGAGCTGGGCTGGACCCCGCAGCATCCTTCGCTGGAGGACGTCATCGCCAGCGCGTGGGAGTGGCATCGCACCCATCCAAATGGCTATGGTGTCTGAGCGTCTCAATTCTCAGCGTTTATCGAGCCCAGGGGGCCTGCCAATCGCGAACCGGTCGTTTAGTCGCCTCAGCCAGGGCTGAGCTCCACGACCAAGCCTTCGCCCCAGTCATACTTCTCAGTGGAGAGCCGCGACACCGTGCCCTGCAGCTCCGGCTCGCGCTCGGAATCGACGACGCGGCCTGTCCCTTGGAAGGATTGGCGCCCAACTCTGAACGCCACCCTCGGCTGACGCCGAACGTTTTGCACCCAGTGGGCTCGCTCGCCGCCTTCGGAAACTAAGTAGTAGCGGCCATCGAGCTCGGTGAACCAGATCTCGATCTCGTGCGGATTGCCGCTCCTCCAGCCGGTGGTGGTGAGGTAAAGAAAGTCAGCTTCGGATCGCTTTGGCATCGAAAGCCATCCTAACAGACCGGCGCTGATAGACGCGTGCTATGAGCCGCGGCGAGCGCCAAGTCGGGGCATAATTGCCCTGACTTTTCCTGATTCCCGGGAGCACCGGCTTGACCAAACCCCATTCCATGGTTCCGTCCGACGGAGAGCAAATCAAGTTCTCGAACGGCAAGCTGCAGGTGCCGCACCGGCCGATCCTCCCCTTCATCGAAGGCGACGGGACCGGGCCGGACATCTGGCGGGCCGCGTCGCGGGTGTTCGACGCGGCGGTCGAGAAGGCCTACGGCGGCGTGCGGCGGGTCGCCTGGATGGAGGTCTATGCCGGTCAGAAAGCCTTCGATCGGTTCGGCGCGTGGTTGCCGGAGGACACGATCGAGGCCTTTCGCGAGTTTCTGGTCGGAATCAAGGGACCGCTCACCACACCAGTGGGCGGGGGCATTCGCTCACTCAACGTGGCACTACGCAAGGCGCTGGATCTTTACGTGTGCCTGCGACCGGTTCGCTACTTCCAGGGAGTCCCTTCGCCGGTGAAACGGCCCGAAGACGTCGACATGGTCATCTTCCGCGAGAATACCGAGGACATCTATACCGGGGTTGAATTCGAGGCGGGCACCCGCGACAGCGCTGACCTACTGGCCTGGCTGGAGCATGAAAAGCCGGAGGCCTACGACAAGATTCGCTTCCCCCAAAGTTCAGGCTTCAGCCTCAAACCGGTGTCCAAGGAGGGCACCGAGCGGCTGGTGCGGGCCGCCATCGAATTCGCCCTCCAAAACGGCCGACGTTCCGTGACCCTCGTTCACAAAGGCAACATTATGAAGTTCACCGAGGGCGCCTTCCGAAACTGGGGCTATGAACTCGCCGAGCGCGAATTCGGCGAGCGGGTCTATACCTGGGCCCAGTGGGAGCGCACCAAGCAGGCGAAGGACGAAGAAGCTGCCAACGCTGAGCAGCAGGCCGCGCTGCAGGACGGCCGGCTGCTTATCAAGGACACGATCGCCGACATTGCCTTCCA
>CAYHSI010000388.1:0-1752 GCA_964359225.1 uncultured Anaerolineaceae bacterium | reverse complement strand
ATCAACATCTCTCATGGGCTCACCGCCTTCAACAATCAAGAGTACGACCGGGGGTTCATCTATGAAAACCGCGGGCACGGGTTTCTTGACCCGCTGACCGGCGTGTTGCTCTGGGTTGGGGTCTTCTATGTTGGCCGGGAATTGTTGCGCAAGGACCAGGCTCAGGACGGCAACGCCCTGGCTCTCACCGGTTTTGGGACGCTGTGGTTGACCTATACCTTGGTGACGATTCAGACTCCGAACTACACCCGGATGTTGGTCGTGCTGCCATTTGTCGCATATTTGGCGACGGAAGGGCTGAAGCGAGTGGCGGCGATTCCGCTATTACCCAGGATCGCGCTCCCCAAATCGCTTGGCTGGATCCGGGGGTACGAGTGGTTTGCTATCGGGGTGTTCGTGGTCGCGGCGTGGAACGCAGTGATCTACTCAGAGTACATTGAATTCGGCTTCACACAGGGGAATCTGGTTGGCGCGACGGCAAGGCTCGTCGCCCGCCGGTCGACAGATGAAGACCATGAATTCTATCTCTTCGCCGATGAAACCCTGCCATATTATGCTTGGGGGGGCCCTGAGCAGTGGAAGGAATGGACCGGCACTTTTGCGCAAAAGGGCCAGATCTTGCAAGTAGCGGTTGGCGAAGAGTGTCGGTATACCGAGTTTTCCACTCCGTTCACTGCGTTCATGAGCGCGCAAGTCTGGGAGCTGTGCCGGCCGGCCCTGCTCACGGCGTTTCCAACCTTGCAAGTCGAAAACATGCTTCCGAACGGAACACGGCTGGCGGTCGAAGTGCCCTAGCCGGGCGATTCCGCCGTACCTCGGGCCAAACGAGTTCTACCTCTCGCTCCAGTCAAGTCCGCCGTGATTGGGCGTCTCGGTCAGAAATGCCGGCTCACCCCCGGTCGTGACAAACAACCCGCCTAAGTGCATCAATGCCAGCCGATCGCCATCTGGCGACCAGTCCAACACCGTGCCATCCGTCCCCCATTGAGTGATCGGAGACGGCTGGCCGCCGGCGGTCGGGACCGACCAGAAGTCCGAGGGAAGTCCATGGGCAAAGGCGACTTCCACCCCTAAGAGCCAGTCCCATGGGGAGCGGCCGGTCGCGGGCGGGCCAACTGGGGGACCGGAAGCCGCAAACGCGATCGTCGCTCCGTCCGGCGAGAGCCTCGGACTCATGAGGTCAAGGAAGGTCGTGTCCGAAATGAGTTCCCGGGCATCACTGCCATCGCGGTTGGCGACCCACAGCCCGCGAGTATAAGTCTCCAAGTTGAATCGCAAGAACGCCATCCGGTTGCCGTCCGCCGAGAACGAGGGTTGCTCACCGTTCTCAATGACTCGCTCCGGCTCACCTCCGCCTGCCGGAACCCGAACGATATCCACCACGATCGCGCGGATTGACTGCTCCTCATCGATCAATACGTCGTTGCGCGAGAGGTAGATCCACTGACCATCCGGCGACCAAGTCGGGTAGTCGAAGGTCTCGTACAGCCCTCGATGCTCGAGCAGGGGAGCCGGGTTTGAGCCATCTCCGTTCGCCAGGTAAAGATCCGAACGAATGAAAGGCGACTCGCCTCGGGGCGGGGCGTAGGATAGCGCCAGGTCCAGACCATCCGGCGACACCGCCACACCCGTCAGCTGCCCACCCTCCGGCAGCTTCCACAGCTGCTCGATCTCGCCGGACGCCATGTCGATCTGCCACAGGCCCTCCGGTCCCTGGGTATAGAGCAGTCTTCCCGACAGACCAAGCCCGCC
>CAYHSI010000387.1:0-1761 GCA_964359225.1 uncultured Anaerolineaceae bacterium | reverse complement strand
CACTTGGCCTCGCTGCCTGGGGGCACGGTCCGCCGCTCGGGTCTTGGCTTGCCAAGCGCTTTGAGCAGACGGGCGGCTTCTTCGGCCGAGAGCTTCCCCTCTTCCAGCATTTTCAGAATTTTCATTCGCTCGTCAGGGGTAGCCATTTAGTATTCCGATAGCCCTCCGGACCGGCGCTCGTGATCCTCCGCCACCCGGTACGCCCAGAATCCGATCAGCGGCATCAGGAGTCCGAACAGGGTAATGATCACGATCTCGACCCCGATCGGCGCCAATTCTGGAAACCCTTCCGGATACCCCATCAAGGTGGAACGAAAGGCGTCCACCCCGTAGGCCAGCGGAACGGCACGCGAGATCGCCCGCAGCCCAACCGGCAGGGCGCCGAAGGGAAAGAAGTTTGCGCACAAGATTAGCAGCACGAACTGCAGCACACTGGCGAGGGTCTCGCCGGTTTCCTTGACCCGCAGGGTGATGGCTGCGAATGCGAACCCAATTCCAAAAGTTCCCGAGAGCGACATTCCGAGCAGGTACAGCCCGAGGCCCGGGTTGGCGAAGGGCAGCTTGCCAACCAGCGCCGTCATCAGCCCCACCCCCGCCAGCGACAGCAGGGAGGTCCAGATCAGGTTGTTGCTCACCCGGGAGACCAGACTGGCGAACTTGGAGGCCGGGCTGAGGTAGAGCGCTTCCAGCGTACCTTGTTTTTGCTCGCGCCGGATGTTGTAGCCGATCGTCCACAACGTGTCGCTCAAGAACATGAACAGAATGAAGCCGTAGATAATCACGCCGCCGAAGTTCCCTCCCTCGCCCGAGGGACTGGCAAAGGTCAATCCTGCCAGCGTGAAGATCGCCACGATGGCGAAGACCTGCCCGAAGGAGGCCACAAACTCCACCGGGTAGCGGGTCATGATGGTGAACTCCTTGCGGGCCATCGCGAGCAGCGAACTGAACAACGCCGCCGCGCCAGTGAGCCGGTTGGGCGAGGCCGCCTCTTGAATCGCCATTAGTACTCCCCCACTCCCTCGCGACGCCGGATGTTGCGTTCCATACCGGAGAATACCCAGAAGCCCAGCAGCGGAGCGATCAACAAGAAGCCCCACAACACCGCCAGGTCCAGATACCACTCTCCGAAGAAATAGCCAACGCCCAGCAGCGCAGAACGCACCCCATTGACCATCCAGGTTGGTGGAAAGGCCAGCGCCAGCAGTCGCATCAGCGGAGGGAACACCGACACCGGGAAAAACACTCCCATGAGCAGGCTCACGGTCCACTGCATCAAGTTGACCAGCGAATTGGCCTCTTTGACCTTCATCACCAGCGCCCCAAACATCAATGTCATTCCGAAGAGCGGAATTAGCCCGACCAGAATGAACGCCAGGGCTAGCAGCAGTTGGCCTTGAAATGGGTTAACCCCGAAGATCAGCGAGCCGACCATGTAGGCGACGCTGCCACTGATCAGCGAGCGAATGGCGCTGTAGAGGGCGATGCCGGCCGCATTCCAGACCCGGCTGGTCGGAGTCAGATAGATCGCCTCCAGGGTTCCGGTCTCCTGCTCGAATCGGATCCAGTAGCCCACCAGCCAGAAGGCGAAAGTCACGATGATGAAGGTGCTCGAGCCGATCAGCATGAAGGCCGGATAGTTGGCCGTGCCGGTGTTCCTCAGAAAATTGGCTTCCGCGGCCGACCCACCGGTGGCGCGGCCAAGCAGAATCGGCATCGCGGCGAACACGATCGGGATCAGGATCTCGACAAAGAGCTGGCCCT
>CAYHSI010000386.1:0-1767 GCA_964359225.1 uncultured Anaerolineaceae bacterium | reverse complement strand
CTATCATCAGGTAACGGAGGATGTGCATCGCCGCGGCCTGCTGCTCGTCGGCGAGACCGGGCCTGCCTTCCCCGATCCGCAATATTCCAATGTCCGCTACGATTGGTCCACGCTGTCCACCCTCGAGTACTTCGACTTGCGCCGGGAGCAGCTCAACCGAATCGCCCGGCTCGTCGGGCCGGATTTCCTCTCCATCGGCAACGAGCCGGACACAGAACGCATACTCACCGGTCAGAAATTCGGGCTTGAGGCCTACCTGGCCTACGTCCGGGAGGTGATCCGGGATTTGCATGATCTCGAAGGAGTTCGGCTCGGCGCCGGCACGGGCAGCTGGGATGACCCTGATTACATGGAGGCCTTCATCCGGGAGTCCGGGCTGGACTTCGTGGATATCCACCTCTATCCCCTGACCAACGGCTCGATCGACTACTTCCAGCGGGCGGCCGAGTGGGCCGCGATGGCCCAGGGCCAGGGGAAACAGGTGGTTATCGGGGAGACATGGCTATATAAGGTACGCCCGGAGGAGCTGCAGCAGGGGATCGGCTATCAAGAGGCCTTGCAGCGGGATGTCTTCAGCTTCTGGCAGCCGCTCGACGCCCGCTTCCTCCTCGCGGTCGCCGGGATGGCACAGGCCCAGGGCATTGACTACGTGTCACTCTTCTGGTCTGGGTACTTCTTCGCCTACGTGGAGGCCGATGCCTCCTGGTTGAACGCAACCGCATTCGATCTCTACCAAGAGCTCAATCGGCGGCAATACCTAAGCCTTCAGGCTGGAGTTCTTACCGAACCCGGCGGTGCTTACCAGGAGCTCCTCTCGGATCGATAGAGATTCGGCCCCCCGGTGCCTTGCCGCCCGGCGCGCAGGGTCAACCCACGCGATCTTCAGGCGCTTGACTTCCCCCGCTGCACAGGGTATACCTGGCTAGGTTTTAGGTTTGCCTAATTTTTTGCGGAGCCGATGCACACCCAAGCGGTTGAAGACTATCTGAAGAATATTTACGAGCTGCAGGCCTCGGCCGAGAAGGTTTCCACAACCAGCCTGGCCGAGCGGCTGGGCGTCGCGCCGGCCTCGGTGACCGGGATGGTTAAGAAGCTGGCCGCCATGAAGCTGCTCAAGCATGAGCCCTATCACGGCGTTCTGTTGACCAAAGCCGGTGAGAAGATCGCCCTGGAGGTGATCCGCCACCACCGGCTGGTGGAGAGCTACCTGACCGAGGCCCTTGGCGTGCCCTGGGACAAGGTCCACGAAGAAGCCGACAAGTGGGAACACGTGCTCTCGGAAGAGATGGAAGACCGGATCTCGGCCATGCTCGGCAACCCAACGACCGATCCCCACGGGGCCCCAATTCCCGCCCGGGATGGTTCGCTTCCGGAAACGAGCCTCCGGCGCCTCTCGGATCTCGAACCGGGCGAGCGGGCGGTGGTCGCCGAGGTCAGTGACCACGACCCCGAACTGCTGCGCTATCTGGGTGAGATGGGTTTGTTCCCCCAGACCAAGCTGCGGCTGATTTCCGCGGCGCCCTTCCAGGGTCCGCTCACCATCGAAATCGGCGGGCGGGAGCAAGCCGTCGGGCGAGAAGTCGCCGGGCAAGTCTTGGTTGAGTCCGGCGTCAAGGCATAAGCTCGCTCGACCAGCGAGTCATCTACCTGCGCTACTTCCTGGAGCTCTCCGAAGCGGAGACCGCCGGGCAATCGCACTACCGAGAGCCGATCACTTCCTCTGGAATCCGCCAGCGAAGGAGCGTCCCATCAGATTCGTTGAGCGCC
>CAYHSI010000385.1:0-1770 GCA_964359225.1 uncultured Anaerolineaceae bacterium | reverse complement strand
GGTTTGGGCCATTGAGTGCTCCAGGGACTCGGTCTAGAATGAACAATAATCAGGCCGGGTTTGTATTAATTCCTAACCCATTAAGGTTCTGAATTGGGAATCCTGAGTCGATCGTGGCTGCTGCTGGTTGGCTTGCCAGTGGCGGCGTGTGGAACCCTCCCTGCGGCCGGGCTGCCGACCTCCATCCCGCAGTCAGAACTGGCGGCTCGCCAGCAGCCGGTGCTCGAAGAGCTGCTCGCTCGCCTCGATGAGGCCTACCTTTATGCTGACTATAGAGGCGTCGAGTGGAAGACTGAAGCCTCACGGGTCGAAGAGCGAATCGCCGCTGGGTTGACCGATGAAGAATTCCGCGCCGCTCTACAGGCCCTGGTCTTGACCCTCCCCCCGGGGACCGCCAGCTACACCAGCCGGGAAGAGCGGGTGCAGGCCGATTTCGAGGTCAGCGACACCTACGAAGGAATCGGAGCTTTTGTATCCATCCGGGCCGAACCGGAACCGCGAATTCTGCTGCTCTCGGTGATTGATGAATCCCCGGCCGCCAGAGCCGGGCTGCAGGCCCACGATGCCATCTACGCGGTCGATGGAACCGCGGTCAGCCGAGAAGAAGGCCTAGCGGTTATCGACCGGGTGCGGGGGCCAGCCGGTACGAAGGTGGTTCTAGAGGTAGCTTCCCCGGAACAAGCACGCCGGCTGGTCACCGTGGAGCGAGGGAAGGTGGCCATAGGTGACAGCTTGCGGGGAGGAATTCTCGCACCCGGCCTCATCTACCTGCTCGTGCCGGTCTCTGTGGATGGGTCGCTTTTCGACACCCTGGCCGACTTGCTGCAGACTATGCTCGAACAAGATCAGACTGCCGTAGGGTTGGTGCTCGATCTGCGAATCGCAGGCTCCAGCTCGGAATGGCCGCTCACCGAGATGCTCAGCCTGCTTGGCGACGGATCAGCGGGCCACTTTAGCAGTCGGAGCGGGATTCAGCCGCTTGATATTCAGGGAACGGACTTTGCCGACTCCCAATCGCTTCCGCTGGCCATTCTGGTCGGGCCCGACACGCGCGGGGCACCGGAAGTGTTCGCGGCCGCATTGCAGGCAATCGGCAGAGGAGCGGTGGTTGGTCTGCCAACTTCTGGGAGTGTATTGAGTTTCCAGTCGCATATCCTGCCAGATGGCTCACTGCTGACCTTCGCAGAATCCTCCTTCGTTACCCCAGACGGCACCGATTTGAGCCTGAGCGGACTGACCCCGGATGTCATCGTTGAGCTTGATTGGGATCAGGTCCAACCCGACTCGGATCCGGTCTTGTTGAAAGCCATCGAACTGTTGCAGCAAGGAAGCTAGGTTCAGATTAGAGTTTCGAGAGTCCCGGAGCGCCTACAAAAGGCGAATGCTACAATCTCCAGACCGGCCGGGTCAATCCGTGAGGCGATGAGCTGCCCGCAAAGGAGCACACCATGTGGCGAAAGAAGGATGCACTAGCTGACAGCCCGGGCGACCCGCTCGCCCCGACCGATCCCCTGACTGCTCGACAAAATCAAATGAAGCTCGGGGCGAAGTCACGCACTCAGCGTATCTTGGGCTCGCTCGCTGGCCTTGGTCGCCGCTTTTGGTGGTTGGGCCTCCTGCTGCTGATGACCGGCTGGGCCTGGTTGAACCCCGGCGTCATGAACCTGGCGCTGCTCGGGCTCACCGCCCTGAGCCGATTGCTCTTCGCCATGCTGTTCATGGTGGTTCAGTTCGGGGCGCTGTTCTGGTTCATCAGCCGCACCCGCACTG
>CAYHSI010000384.1:0-1785 GCA_964359225.1 uncultured Anaerolineaceae bacterium | reverse complement strand
GCCAGGCGTCCTGGAACACGTACCCGGAGTTCTGCGCTTCCCGGTCATAGCCGTAGCGCGGGAGTGCCTGTGCCAACGCGACCCCAACCCCGATCCGAAGCACGAAGGCGAGACCCACCGCGACGTTCAGGGCACGAGGCAGCGGCCCGGCCCCGAGGGTGCGCCGAGCGGCCCAGGCTACGAGACCGGATGCACCTCCCAGCAACAGGTAGGCGGGCAGTCCCTGGGTCGGGCTGCCGACCGGGTCAAGCAGCGTGACGAGAAACCCGACCAGTAGGCCGCCGGCTGCCCACACCAGAGCAGCCCTCACGTTCCCACGCCTCACGCCTTGGCCGCTCCTCGCCACCAGGTCCAACCGGCTCGGACCACGAGCAGAATGACCACGGCCTGCAAGGGTACCAGAAAGCGCGGGTTGTCCCCGTGATCGACCAGCGTCTGCACGACTGAACTCAGCCAAATCAGCCCGCCGGCCACCCAAGTAAATCGGTCGACACCCAGGCGGCGCCGCAACTTTCCGCTAGCAACCGCGGCCGCGCTTCCCATCAGGAAGGCGGCGTTGGCAACCAGCGACAAACCTCGCCCGAGCACGGCCCATCCGGCGAACACCGCGCCCAACCATCCATATTCAAGCCCGGCGCGATCCCAATAGACCGGCGCCTTCCAGAAGTCGATCCATCCCTGAATGACGTTGCCGAGATACAGGCCTGGATGCTCGGCGATCAGTCGCAGCGACAACCGCTGCAGCTCGGCCGAGAGCCCGAAGAAGCTGAGCCCGCTGGCCGCGCTCATTTCCGGGATCGCATCCCAGATCGCATTGGTCTGAACGCCGCGCTCCGCGATGCGGGCGTCCCGGTATCTCAAATATGTGTCGCGGATGGGCGCAACCTCGTCCGGCAGGAATTCGAAATATTCTCCGGTGTGCTGCACCAGGTGATAACCGGTCATGGTCGTGGGGGAGAGCATCCCATAGGTCGAATTGACCCAGTTCAGCCATCCTCCCAAGATCAAGACCGGCCCGACACCGAAGGCAATCGCCCGAACGATCCGGTGAGTCCTCTCGTGAGCGTCCTTGGAAACGACGAAGGCGAACAGCCAGGCTGGGAATACGAAGAACAAGGGCCGCACCATCCCTGCCAGTGCGGAAATCACTCCGAGGAGGCCGGCGAAGACGAGTTCACGATCTTGGCCCGCGCTCTCACCCGGCCCGGCGCCCGGAGCCGGGTTTCGCCCGGTCTCCCGCGCCAGTGCGACCCACAGGGCCAGGCCCAGAATCACAAGAAATGCGGTCAGGGTTTCGCTCAACAGGTTCGCTTCGAACAGAATTTGACCGGGGATCAGGTTGTATGCCATGCCCGCCACCAGCCCCGGACCGAGGCTGCCGGTCGTTACCCAGCCGATCCAGAACAACAGCATCGAGATCCCCCACCCCGCCGTCATCTGGAACAGCCAGACCCATTTGGGATCCTGGCCCAACAATCCAATCAGTGCGGGGTAGCCCGGTACTCGGGTCGCGTCGTAGGCCGAGAGTCCAGATTCGCTCAAAGCGGCCGCCAGTCGAAAATATGAGGGCGTATCGCCGAAGGAGGCCGGGGCGTAGACCAGCCACAGGCCGATCCGCTCGACCAGGCCGAAGGCTGCCAGACCAATGGCCGCCGCTCGAAATGGATTCAATCCGCAGGCCGGCTTGTCCCGGCCCAGTTGTTCACTCATCCAATCTCCAGCCCTTCCAGTGCCCGGCGGGCCCGCTCGGTCCACGAGTAGCGCTGGGCGTCCTGCCGGGCTTGC
>CAYHSI010000383.1:0-1790 GCA_964359225.1 uncultured Anaerolineaceae bacterium | reverse complement strand
GTGATTTGCAGGTCTGCTGAGCTTCGCGCTGAACCGTGCTTGACACGCTAACTCGGCAACGAGTACAGTACCCGCACTGAGTGGGCCTCGCTCAGACGCCACACCGAGCATGTTCGAACCCGCCCTCTGGAACGACGACCCGCCCTGCGGCCACCTGGTCGCACACTCGTACCAAACGCATTACTGCACCCATATTCGGGTTCCCAAACTGCTGACACTGCAGAACCCTCGAACTCCGCATCCCGACGAGATTCTGGCCCTGCTTATCGTGCAAGCGATCGAGCTCTGGCTCCGGGTAATCCTGAACGATGTCAAGTCGGCCCTCCGCGGCCTTGACTCCGACCAGCCGCCGGTCTATCAACCGACCAAACTGCTCCACCGGGCCGCCCGATTGATTCGCCTGCTCGACCTGCACACGGACATCGCCGAATCCCTCTTGCTACACGATCTCTTCCTGCTCCTGCCGCTTTCCGGACCGCTGGATGATATCCGGTCGGCTCAATTGCGCGAGCTGGAATCTGTCACGGAGCAATTGGCGCGCCTGGAGGCGACCGGCAAGCCCACCCAAGCCGATTCGGCCCATGGCCTGGTCGGACGCTTCGGCCGGTGGAGCGAGCGCTACCAGCGACTGCTGGCGGACCTCTTCGAACGGGATCGGCCGCAGGCCCCAAGCTTCGACGAGTATCTGAAGCTCGACGAATTGCTCAAGCTTCAAGTTGGAGCGATGGGGGACTGGGCTGCGGTCGGTGAGCGGCCGACCCGGCTGCTCGCTCCCGAGCAGCTCTCGCCAGACGAGCTGATGTTCATCGTTGTGCACCAGGTCTTCGAGCTGTGGTTCCGCGCCCTGCTGCATGAGCTGGATCAGGTGCTGGCCACGCTCGACGCCCCCGAGCCGGCGATCCCCGAGGCCGCCCGCCGGATGCGGCGAGTCGTGCGGATTCAGGAGCTGCTGGCGGAGATGATTCACATCCCGGCCACCATCGCCGCCATGGATTTCCTGCGTTTCCGCCAGATGGCAAGGACGGTCGATGGCGTGGTGCACGAGCGGGGCCTCTCCCCGGCCTCCGGCACCGAGTCCTACCAGTTTCGCGAATTGGAAGTGATCGCGGGCCTCAAGCACAGCGTGGCCTACGAGGAATTCCTCGGCGGCAATTCGGAACTGCACACTCGCTTCCTGACCCCCCGGCTCGAAGCCCGCCTGAAGCAGCCGAGCCTGCCGGAGGCGTTCCACACTGTGCTGGCCAAACGTGGGCTGGCGGATGTCATCGAGATCTTCAAGCCGGCGGATGTCGCCAACCCGCACGCGGACCTGGCGGAGTTGGCCGACCTGCTGCTCGAATTCGACCACTTCTTTCAGCTCTGGCGCTTCAATCACCTGACGATGGTGCAGTCCATGATCGGGCGCAAATCCGGAACCGGATTCCTGGGGCCGGAGTATCTCAAGGAGACCGTCGGACTGGGCATGCAAGGCGAGGACGATCGATTGCTGCGCACGCCGCAGATCCGGCCGCGCTTCTTCGAGGATCTCTGGGAGGCCCGCACTCGAATGCAAGTCGGAGAGCAGGAATAGCTGCCATTGCCAACCAGTCGGTCAATGCAGTGAACGAGATCGACTGGGCAGCCTGGCGCGAGGAATTCCCGGGCTTGCGCCTGAGCACCTATCTCAATACGGTGTCGCTCGGCCAGCTCTCCCACCGTTCCCGGGCGGCGATGAATCATTTCATGGACCTCTGGACCGAGATGGGTTCCGCGGCCTGGTACGCCCACTGGCTCAAGGAGCAGCAGGCCAC
>CAYHSI010000382.1:0-1798 GCA_964359225.1 uncultured Anaerolineaceae bacterium | reverse complement strand
CCGGCTGGGCGGTGGTCTCGACCTGCGCCGATGAGGCATGCTATTGGTATGAGTATGTCCAGGCGCTGGTCAAGACGCTTGACGGCGGCCGGACCTGGCAGCTCGTTCAACCGGATCTCGCCCGATAAGCACCGGCTGCTAATCCTCCCAGCCCCCGGCCTCCTGGAGCAGCAGGCGGAGTTCCCCCTTGCTGTGCAGGCCGAACTTACTCAGGGTGCTGCGCACATGGCTCTTCACCGTCTCGGGTGAGATGCGCAGCGCATGGGCGATCTGGCGGTTGGTGCGTCCCGTGGCGGTGAGCTGGGTGACTTGTCGTTCTCGGGGGGTGAGCAGCTGCATCAGGTCGTGGGCCCGGACCCGGCGGGCCTCTTGTTCCAGGCCCCGGGTCAGCAGCTCGGCGGCCAATGCCTGCGGCGAACCCTGGCGGGCCTGAGCGGCCCACCGCAGCCAGGTTGACAGTTCGGCGTCAAGCTGGAAGTTCAATTGGGGCGCGGGGCGAACGAAGTAAGGGAGGGCGGCCTCGTGCAGGCGGCCCAAGTGCCGGGCATCAGCCGGAACTGCGAAGGTGGGCCCGGGCCGGCTGTCCAGATGAATCTGCTCGTGTCCAGCCCGCTCGGGGTCGCGATCGAGCTCGGGCTCGGCCTGCGCGGCAGCCAGCCCTGGGTCGTCGGGGTGCTCCATCAGATCCATTATATAGAACAAATGTTCTGTTGTCAACCATGCTGGCCGGGCAGTGGCTTGCCTGCTACACTCCGGCTCGATCCGTGAAAATGAGCCTCCGACCCACTGTACTTGGCGCGACGGTGCTTGCCCTGCTGGGACTGGCCTGCAGCCTGCCGTTGATTGAGGCGCCTCCTACGGCTACCCCCTCTCCAGCGGCCCTCCCCCCGCAGCCGCTGCCTCCGGAAGCGTTCCCCAGCTCGACCGCGGAGCCGCCGGCCGCGACCGAAGCAGTCCCGGCGGACGGGCCGCCGGAGGCGATCTTGATTCTCGAGCCGGGACCCGGGTCCCGGCTGACCAGCCCGTTGCGGGTGGTTGGCGTGGCGGATCCAACCTTTGAGCAGCACCTGCTCCTGCGCCTGGTGCTGGACGATGGCACCGAGATCGCCAGCGGTCCGGTGATCATCCAGACGGAGCTCGGCACTCGCGGGCCGTTTGAGAGTGAGCTGGCCTTCAGCGTGGCTGGAGAGCGAAACGCCCTTATCCAAATAAGCAGTCAGAGCGCCCGTGACGGCGGGATCACCCACCTGGCGTCGGTCGGGGTCACCCTGGCGCCCACCGGTCCGCTACAGGTGCTGCCTGCCGCAGCGCACTTCGAGAGCATCCAGATTACGGCCCCCCAGCCGGGAGATACGGCTAACGGCGGGGTCGTCCACGTAGAAGGGATCGGACGAGCGAGCTTTGAGGGGACGCTGGTGATCGAGGTCTACGACGAGCAGGGGAATCTCATCGGGTCAGTGCCGGTTCTTGTGGACGCACCCGAGATGGGGCTGGCGGGACCGTTCCGCGCGGACGTGCCTTACACGATCGCGGTCGCCGGCTTTGGGCGGGTTACCGTGGTTGACCCCCTACCGGCCTTCGACGGCCTCGGGCACATCGCCAGTGTCGAGGTCCGGCTGCTTCCTTAGCCGCCTCGCTCGAGGCGGAAGATTGCGCCGCCGTGATGGACGAGATAGACCGAGCCATCGGCGCCCGACCCGAATGAGCTGATGCTGAGGCCGGTGTCGTAGAGCACCAAGCCCTGCCACTGCCCGGCCGCATCCCGGACAAGGCCCCAAACTTCCCCCGAGCAGTAATC
>CAYHSI010000381.1:0-1812 GCA_964359225.1 uncultured Anaerolineaceae bacterium | reverse complement strand
TTCTGGGACCTTAATCAGACGTTCTGAGGCCCCATGTTACAATCTGCCGACTTCCTTGGATCTGGGCAACCTTATGTGGCGCTGGCTTCTCCCGATTGTTGCGGTGGCCCTGACGGGCTGCTCCGAGAGGGGCCTGCGTTTGCCGCAAAGTCCCCTGCTGGCAGCCCTGGAGCGCAAAAGCGGGTTGATTGCGTACGTCGGTCCCGACGGGAACGTCTACACAATCGACCAGGGTGGCGGCAATCAATCCAAGATCACGGAAGACGCCCATCCGGCCGAAGAGGGTGTGCGGCGTTTCTACGACTTCCCCACCTGGTCCTCGGCCGACAATAAGCTGGCCTTCGTCGGATTCGAGGTCGACCAGGATGGGCGGACCACCGCCGGCATCTTCACTGCGGAACCCGAAGACCAACCTCCGGTCGAGGTTTACAGCAGCGACCAGCATCTGCCCTTCTATCTGTACTGGTCCCCGAATGGTGAGTGGGTGAGTTTCCTCAGTTCCAGTCTGGGAAGCAATTCGATGGCAATGCAGTTGGCCTCGGCAGATGGCGGCGAGACTTCGCTCATCGATACTGGCCGCCCATACTACTGGGCCTGGGCTCCGGAAGGGATGCAGGTGCTGGCGCATGTCGGGGGGTCGTCCGCGACCAATCCAGGCGCAGCGCGGATCTCATTCTTGGAAATGGACCCCTTTGTGCGAGCAGTCGGGCTGAGGATCGAGCCTACCAGCTTTCAGGCCCCGGCCTACTCCCCGGACGGCGAGTATGTGCTATTCGCGGGCGATCGCGGGGACGGCCAGCCCCAACTTGTGCTGGCAGATTCGGCAGGCGAAGTGCTGCGCTCCCTGGCGGATTACAACGGGAGCATCGCCTTCTCCTGGGCTCCCCGGGGGGATTATGCAGCCTACCTTAGCGGCGATACCAGCAGTCAAGCGCTTATCGGCGATCTGACCTTCGTGGATCTGAGGCGACCGGACGAGCCGCAGCATATCGAGACTGATGCCGAACGGGTACTGGGTTTCTTTTGGGCGCCGGACGGCAAGACAGTGGCGTATTTCGTGCCGGTCATGTTTTCCAGCGCGGCCGAGGGCGAGGAGCAAACCGCCGAAAACACCCAGTTCCTGTTAGAGCTGCATATCGCGCAAGCCCGCGACGGCAGCACCCAGCGAATCGCGGCCTTCCAACCCACAGAGACATTTCTAAGAATCTTCCCCTTCTTCGATCAGTACCAACGCTCGGTGACGATCTGGTCGCCGGACAGCAACTATCTGGTGGTTTCGGCGGTCGCCAGCGCAGAGCAGCAGGGCCTGTTCATTGTGCCCGCCTCGGGCGATTACGAGCCACGATTCCTCGCCGAAGGGAATGTCGGTTTCTGGTCCTGGAAGTAGAGTTGACGCCTGAGAATCAAACGGGAGGCCGATTTCGGCCTCCCGTTTTTCTTTACGACGTAATGCAGCTAGCCTAGCTCTGCGACTTTGCTCTCTTGCGCTTGGTCTTCTCCGGTTCCTCAACCTCGGTGGAGGCCTTCGGTTTGGCAGCCGCCTCGGCGATGGACAGCTCCTCCCTGCGCTGATAGGCCAGCCCACGGGGGTTGACGCCCATCTGCTCGAGCACGCTCTCCAGTTCCAGCCCCTGTTCAACGGCAACCTGAATGCTGTTCTTGCCCAAGATCTGCAAGACTTCAGCATTTGAAAGCTCATGCTTCTCGAGCAACGCCTCAACCATGGCCTCGACCTCATCGGCGTGCTGGATGAGCAACGCTTCGACCTGCTCCTCGAGGCGCAGCCAGATATTCTCCACCCGGTCATCGGAG
>CAYHSI010000380.1:0-1826 GCA_964359225.1 uncultured Anaerolineaceae bacterium | reverse complement strand
CCAAGCGACTTCGCCGTACAAACCCTGGGGACTCTGGATGTACTCTAGTTCGGCCAACTTGCTAGGCTCGGGCACATCGGTCGGTCTCAGCGATATCGGCGATAGGGTACAGCCCAGTGCTGTCAACACCGTCAGAAGTATCAGCAATTCCGGGCGCGGTAATGAGTTCAAGAGTTTCACCATTGGTCCACACCGGCTTCAGTTGGGCGGTTGCCCGATGGCCTTCTCAACAGACGCCTGGACGGACGCGAGGAAGGCTCGGGCGGTCTCGCCGTCCCCCGTCAGTAGCATATTCTCAACCGTCATCGAGAGGTGGTAGAGCGGACCTCTGAGACCAATCTCAACGTCGGCCTTCTCTGTGGCATCCGAGACTTCAACCGAGATCGCCCATCGAAGTCGAGGGTCGAAGAAACTTTCGCCCATCTCCCCAAGCTCCGGTTCAAGCGTACCGGCCACTCGATCGCCTGCCCATTCCCCAATCGATTGTCCAACATCGTCGACCAGTCCGAACGGCGTGTTTTCCTCGAAAACAGTCGTAGAGACTTGATCGACTAGTAGGCTGCCGGGTTGGCCCGTGAACAGTTCGAACAGCGCGCCAACGGGTGCCAGTCGTTGACGTATATCCGCTTGTAACGAGGCTTGAAAGTCTTGGGCGACTCTCTCTCCGACCTGACCGGCAATTGCACCCGGGGCAGCCTCGAAGACGGCCTGTCCGGCATCGTGGGCGATCGTTGTCCGGTACGCGTCACCGAACCCCACAAACACTTCGATGGCCTCTGCCTCGACTGGGCTTAGCTGAACCAATTCCTGCTCAAGTCGAAAGTCTGCCAGGTCTTCGCCGTAATCGACTCCTGCCTGCTCGGCCGCACCCCAAAGCTCTCTGGCGGCGGACAGATCCGAGTAGTCGGATTGCTTAGCATCAAAGAATGCTGCCCAGAGCCGTGCAGTCGCCATGCGCTGGTTGGCAACCCCAGCCGGGGTGCCCTCTGGCAGTCCCGGCAGGGGTACTTCCGGATCTAGGAACAGGGCATACCCATCTTGAACGACTTGCAGAACGGCGGCATCACCCCATGACATCCAGAGGCTGGCCGGCGTCGAGCCATCTAGACCGGTGAAGATCTTGGAGTCGTTGAAATAGTAAAGGATATCCTCAAAGTTTGAAAACCAGTCGTCCCCTGCTCCCCTATTGAACGCCTCGACCCAGGCGATCCGCTCCGCCGCCGACATCGCCCGAAATTCCTCCAGGGTCAGGTCAAGCCGCACCTGGGATGGCGGGGCGCCGGGCGGAGAGAGACGCGCCAGCAGGGTCATGAAGCCTGCGATTTCGGCCCCGATCTGGATCCTCATGCCTTCAATCGCCTGCAACGTCTCAGCGTCCGCGGTCTCAAATAGCTCGGCGATTGCTTCGAGCTGCCGGGCTAGCTCGCCCAACCGGGTGAATGTGCTGTGAACCTGGGAGGCGCCCTCGGCTGCGAGCGCATTCACCGTGGGCCCAAACTGACCGTCGTAACTAGGAGCCCCCGCGGCGGACTCAAGGAGTTGATCCCTCTGGAGAGAGAGCCCCGCGACAAGAGCGCTCAACCGCTGGGCGGAGGCTCGCAATTCCTGGGGATTGACTCGAATCTCGCGTGACATGCTGTCAGCTGACACGGCCTGGGATCCAAGACTGGGGCCGAGGGCCAGGTTCATTCAGATTATAGACGCTGTTGGGTGGGGGATTGAACGACGTGGCCGCCCGATAGTGGTGCCACGGCGGGAACAGATCAGACCGAGGTGCCGAGAGCCAGAATCGAACTGGCGACACCGCGATTTTCAGTCGCGTGCTC
>CAYHSI010000379.1:0-1831 GCA_964359225.1 uncultured Anaerolineaceae bacterium | reverse complement strand
TCACCGAGCTCCAGACCGAAGTTCCGTTTGTTGAGTTCGTTCTGCGACACAACTATGCAGAGGGGATCCGGTCGCTCGTCGTCTGGTACGTGGACCCCGATCTTGACCCGCTCGCCTCTGCCGGAGCGCTTGAGGCCAACCTCGGACTGGCCTTCGAGCACGCCCTCAACCTCAGCGCGGATCTCAACCGGGCGAGCGCATGCGTGGAACAGCTCTTCGACGGCATCAACCCGATTGTGGTAGATGCCGACTACAACGGATGGCTAAGTGGCCTGGTCGATCCCGCCACGCTCCCCGACTCCCCGATGTTGAGCCCGGCCGAGATCGAGGCCTTGCGAGCCGAGATGCAGGTCAATTACTCACGCACCATCCCGACCGATTCGCTCTTACGTCCACCCGCCCCGGAGGGGTCCTGCAGGTGGCAGGACACCGTGCCGCGGATCCACCAGCACTTCTCGCCGGAGCGGTCCAACGTCGGCTTCTACTTCGTCATCGATGAGGGCGGCACGAACATCTGGGCCCAGTGGGATGGGCCCCCGGATGCAGGCATCACCATGGCTTCGATGATGAATGTCCTGTTTGAGCTGGACTGCCTCTACCCGGTTCCCACGCGGCTGATTGTGATCGTGGTCGAGGACGCCGGTGTGGTCAGCTTAATCGGGATGGTCGAAGGTGAAGTGGTGACCAGCGGAGATTTCGCCGCCGCGATCAACCAGTTCCAGGTTCTCTATGCTCCTTAGTTGGGACGAACCAAAGTACGCGGGCGGGCAAACAAGCTGCGACGACTAAGGCACGCGTACTACGGCGACGGGATTGACAGGCACAACTGGCAACTGCTCAAGGCGCCCATCAAGATGAGCCAGATAACTTGGCTCTCCCAGGATGATCAAGCAGGAGCTATCCGGGCACCAGCCAAATGAGTGTGAGGCTCGGGGCAACACAGCAAGCTCGTGGAACGACCAGCTATCCGTGTCGAAGTAGCCGAACTTCGCCGTTGGCGAGGACAGTGGGTGGCCGGAGTCGACTGCCAGCTTCGCCGCATCGGGTGACCAGCGCATGGAAGTATTGCTGGCAAACTCATCGTCGAAGACAGCCAAGGGCTCACATATCGCTTGCGGCTTGAAACACTCGAAGGAGTAAACGTCCTGGGCGTTCCAGAATTCGGCATCGATCCGATCACGCCGATAAACAAGCAGCCAGTTGCCACCCGGTGCCGGGCTTGAGATTTCTTTTCCAGCAAGACTTGGGGCGCAGCGCATCTCCCCACCCGGAAGGCTAATCAGGCAGGGTTCTTCATCAGGTCCCAGGTGGGCCACAAACGAATCTTCGGTGACCCAATAGACGAAGTCAGAGCCAAACCTCTTCGTCGCATTTGCAGCCAGCCTAAGCTCAATCTCCTCTCCGCTCACCAATGAAACGACCTGGACCTGTACGGTTCCACCATGATCCTCGCCGACCTGACTGCATATGGTCACGAGCCAATGGCCTTGAGGCGAAGGCATCACAGGGCGTCCATCGTGGCAGGCCTCGAACTCGTAAACTTCCCTAGCGGTCAGGTCGATCACAAAACGCGTCGCAAGGTGGGGAGACCCGGCGATCACTAAGCTCGATCGTTCCTCAACTGAAGCGGTCTGGAAGAATACGAGCTCTTCGGTGGCGACAAGTAGGCCGCGCTGCCCGGTTGAGGCATTGAGATAGCCGAGCCGCTCGGTGCGGGTCGCGCTATCCGGCATGTCCTCAAGAAAATATAGCCCCGGACTGAGATCTTCAAGAGTGCCCTCAAATTCCACCTTGAACCCCACGGGTTGGAAGCTCGAGTCTCTTTGATCGG
>CAYHSI010000378.1:0-1840 GCA_964359225.1 uncultured Anaerolineaceae bacterium | reverse complement strand
CCGCCGGCCAGGTAGGGATAGCGCTCGATCACCTCGGGCCCCCGAGTCCCGCGTCGCCGGGTTTCGGCTTTCCAGAAATGGCGGAAGCTGTACAGAGCATGATCGTTGAGCCACTCGGCGCGGCCCGTAATCCCGGGGCCCTGAATGCCCCAGAATTCCTCTCGGCTGGGGTCGCCGCCGTTCGCCACCCGGATGCGGGCCGCCTCCATCTCATCCGAAAAGGCATGCAGCACGCTGACCACCACCACCCGGTCGGCCCCGCAGTCGAGGCAGGCATGCACCGCCGCGGCGATTTGGTGCCCGCAGTCGGCTACCCCGGCGTGCGGAAACACAACTACGCCTGCGGCCCCAAGCGTCGCCGAGAGGTCCCAAGCCCGGCCCTTGACGAGCAGGTCCAGGGTACCCGCTTCGCCCAGCGCCTCATGCTCCGCCCGATAGAGGCGCTGGATGTCGTCGCGGAGTTGCTTTCGATCAAGCGGCATCGTCGGGGAGAGCCTCGAGGGAGGTGAGGCTTCAGGTGGGCGCGGAGGGGCTCGAACCCCCGACCTCACGGATGTGAACCGTGCGCTCTAACCAACTGAGCTACGCGCCCGAGCTGCTTGCCATTCTAGCATACGCCCCGGAGGCTCATAAGGATTCGAGCTCGGGATTGGCCTCCGCCCGGCTTCGGTCTATGATTGACCCGTCCGCTCCGCCGCCGTCACAACCTCGTGCGATGAATCAACTTAGCCTCCGCCACCGCGACGAACTCAGGGTCATCGCAGAACGTGCGATGATGCAGCGCGGATTGCTGCCCGACTTCTCTCCGGCGGTCATGGCGGAAGCGGACGCCCTTATAACGGCCGCAGCCGAGACGGACCCCTCGATTCGCGACCTGCGGGGTCTGCTCTGGTGCTCGATCGACAACGAAGACAGCCGCGATCTGGATCAGCTCACCGCCGCGGAACCGAGGTTGGGCGGTTTGGCGACCATCCTGGTTGCCGTCTCCGATGTCGACGCCATGGTCAAGCTGGGCTCCGCCATCAACGGCCATGCTCGGAAGAACACGACCTCCGTGTACACGGCCGCCGGAGTCTTCCCCATGCTTCCCGAGAAACTCTCGACGGACCTGACCTCCCTGGGTGAGGGCCAGGTGCGCCTGGCCCTTGTCATCGAGCTGGGGATCGAGGCCGACGGAAGCGTCGCCGAGGCCGAGGTCTATCGGGCGGTCGTGCGCAATCAGGCCAAGCTTGCCTACAACGGCGTCGCCGCGTGGCTAGACGGCACCGCGCCCGCTCCGCCCAGGTTGGCCGCGCTTCCTGGGCTCCATGAGCAGCTCTATCTACAGGACCGGGCAGCCCAGGCGCTGAAGGGCCTGCGGCACCATCACGGGGCGCTCAGCCTGGAGACGCTCGAAACGCGGCCCGTGTTCGAGGGTGATGTGCTTGCCGACCTGCGGCCTGAGGAGAAGAATCGGGCCAAACAGCTGATCGAGGACTTCATGATCGCGGCCAACGGGTTGACGGCCCGCTATCTCGATCGGAAAGGGTTTCCATCCATACGCAGGGTCTTGCGCTCGCCTGATCGCTGGGATCGGATTGTCGAGCTGGCCACCCGCCTAGGTGGGCGCCTGGGACCGGTGCCGAGCGCACCCGCCCTCGAAGCGTTCCTCGCCGAGCGTCGCCAGGCAGACCCGGAGCTGTTTCCCGACCTCTCCCTATCGGTAGTCAAGCTGCTCGGTTCGGGCGAGTACGTGGTCGAGCCGCCCGGGCAGCGAGCGGACGGACACTTCGGGCTGGCGGTCAAAGATTACTCGCATTCGACCGCGCCCAATCGTCGCTTTCCGGATCTCATCACCCAG
>CAYHSI010000377.1:0-1841 GCA_964359225.1 uncultured Anaerolineaceae bacterium | reverse complement strand
CGCCGCCGGGTCAATGTCGAATGCGATGGTCGGGATGCCGCGCTGACTCGCATGCCGGCTGAATCTCCCCACGTTCGCACCCAGGTCCCAAACACTCTGGGGTCGTACCCGGTCGAGGAACTCGTCGGTGAGCCGTTCCTTGTCCGCCAGGGAGGCCTCCGAATAACGATGGAACCGGGCGTACTCCGCCCACCCACTCCGGACGGGTTGCCAGTGCAACCGGTAAACGGCACGCTCCAAGCTGTCGACCAACCCGAGCAGCGATTGACGGCTCATTCCGCGCCTTGCGGATCCCGCCGCGGCGACCTTTCTTCCCTCGAAACGACGCTGGGCAAGCGCGTGGAGGTGCAGATGGACCAACAGCCCTGGTGACAACCACGATCGCCGCGGCAGCAGCCAGCTGGCCAAATCCAGCGGCACGCCATCGATGTTGCTGCGAAGCAGCTGGCTGAGCCGGGCGTCGCGGATGGCCATCAGCGCGAGTGGCGCCAGAAAGTGCCGGCAGAACTGCTGGTAGGCCACCCAGGGTTCGCCTCCTGGCAAAGTCTCAAAGGAGAGCGTATCGATCAGCTGTGGCTGTCCCCCGCGGAACTGGATGTTATAGGCGCTGGCGTCCTTGAGCGTCATCCCATGTTCGACCGCCCTCCGCTGGGCGGCGAGGGTGGCGAGCGCCGCATGCTTCAATTCACTGAAGCACCACTCGTAAGGGTAGGATACGAAATCGAGCGCCGTCGGCTCCAAGATCTTGTAGGCATCTTCCGGACGCGCCGCGGGGGCATCCACCTCGGCGTGTGGCAGCAACCGGCGCTCCCGCACCAGCCGATCGTACAGCCCAGAACTCATCAACGCCTCGTAGTGATCGGCGTAGAGGCGGTTGACCTGCCGATAGAGGAGGCCGTCGCGCCGGAACAGGAACCCGCTCGGATCGCGAAACGAGGCGGGATGGATGTCAGCCTTCGTCCGGGTCTCCATCCGTTCGGCGGCCCAGCAAGCGGGAGAAAAAACCTCTGACCCGCTTCCAGTACAGTCGCAGCGCAAAGAGCGCCCCCAGCGCCCCCGCAATCAGCAACTGCAGCAGATAACTGCCTGAGCCCGGGTCCAGATAGTGCGCCGGTCGCAACATCCAATCCACGCCAGGCCTCCTTATCCGCCTCGCTCGCCAAGCAAGCACTCGGCAAGACGAAAGTCGATCTCGTTGTCGATGTCCCAGGCCTCTGCGCCTTGGATCTCGAACAGCATCGGTGTTTCGCCGATCCGATTCTGCCGTTGCAAGAAGGCCACCCGCTCGAAAAGATAGAGACACGAATTCTCAGCATACATCGGTGGCAAGTCCTGAGTTCGGAGCAGGACCCGCGGATCGTGGTTGATCGGCTGCGCCTGTGCGTCCCAGAGCCGCGTTTGCAACCGGGTTACCGAAAATAGGCTGTCGTGGCTGGGATAGGCTTCAAAGAACTGGGAAATGGCCCGGGAAACGGTCTCCGCTCGCAGCAGCGGATTGGTGCTGTGGGTCTGCAAGTAGAAGGGCGCCTCCACCATTCGGACATCGTGCATGAGCACCTCGTTCATGGCCACCTGTCCGCCCCGCAGGTGGTTCGGCCGTTCCAGCAGGAAAACTTCCGGGAATTCCTGCTGCACGCCCTCCCGAATCACCGCGCTGTCGGTGTCCACGACGATCCGCTCCACGCTCGGGCAAGATTGCAACGTCTCGAGGATGTGCGAGTACAGTGGGCGGCCGGCGAGCAGACGATAGCTCTTCCCCGGCACCCGCTCCGACGCATGCCGCATGGGCACGAACGCGACCACCCCTGGCTGGGCCTCGGATCGAGCCATCCCGTTAGCCC
>CAYHSI010000376.1:0-1852 GCA_964359225.1 uncultured Anaerolineaceae bacterium | reverse complement strand
CGCTGACCCTCGGCGGCTGCGGCCAGCGGCGAAAGTTGTGGGTCTTCCTGATCAAGAGGTTCCCGGCTTGCGACCCAATCGATAGGCTCTCCCGCCACGGCTCGCAGCGTTCTCGCATAGGCCCCCTGCGCGCCCTCGCCGACCACCTGCTCAAGCGGCCGAACGGCGAGATCCTCCCAGAAGGACAGCAGATGCCATGGGAAGGGGAACGGGTATTCAAAGAAGAACAGATAGGCGTAGCGCCAGGCCAGCTCGACCTGCTCGGGCGGCAACGATCGGCCGAGGGGATCTTGCAGCAGGCTGCCAACCTGGGCGAGGTACTCCGGCATCGAGGCCGGGTCGTAGGTGAAGCCCTTGCCCCGGTAGTGGGTGTCGCCGCACACCACCACCGGAAGCCCAAACATCGCCATCTCGAGCCCGACGGTGGAGGTGTACACGAGACCCAGGTGGGCGAGCCCGATCAAGTCGTAGGTATTGATTTCCGAATCAGGCGGAATCACCACCACTCCCGGAGGCAGCTCGGGATTCACCTGCCGGACAATCTCGATCGACGAGTGCCCGGCGCCCAACATCTCGCCCGGATGGACCCGGACCACCAATTGAACCTCGGGGCGGGAGGCCAGTCCCCGCACGGTCTCGGCCAGCCAATCGGCCATGCCATGGGTGAAAATTTGGCGATCGAGCGCCAGGCTGTCGCCCACCACGTTGGTACACAAGAGCACGACCGGCTTGTCGTCCGCCAGCCCCAACCGTTTCCGGACGGCCTGCGCGCCGGCGCTCTCGGTGCGCTGCCACTGGCGGGAAAACTGGCTCCAGCGCTGCCCACCGCGGCGGGCCTGGTACAGCTCACGCAATCGATTGAGCTCCTGCTCGGTCAGCGCCCGCCTTCCGCGGGCCGCCCATAATTCAGCGGTGGGCAGCCGCATCACCTCCCCCGCTTGCGCCAGCCACAGGTGTTCTCGCCGTTCGCCGAACTCATAGCTGACGGTCGCGGTCCCGAGCTCGGCGGCCGTGCGGTACAACGCCCCGAACTCCAAGATGCTCCCGTTGGGAATGACCAGCGCGTCGTAGTTCTGCTCCTGGAGCAGCCGATACGCGCCGGCGGCCGCTGCACGGTTGCGGGCGCGGCGTAATTCGAGCAGCGCCGCGACCTCCGGGTCGGCCGTCCAGTCGAGCTCCTCCCGCTGCAGGGTGTACTGGACGTCCAGCCGGCTCTGGGCTTCGATGGACCTTGTCAACGGGTCCGGAAGTTCGTCTCCCCGAGCGACGAGCGGCAGCAGGCCCAATTCGGTACTCAAGGGTGACAGCGCCCGGCGCAGATAGGCGAACTGGCGGTGCAGGTCAAAGAGGTGCGAGTCGATATGCCAGCGACGCTGAGGCAGGAAAGCCAGGTCGACCTGATGGCCCTCGGCCCGCAGCAGCAGGGCCAGCGCCACCGAGTATTCCAACCACCACGGCAGGTAGCCAAAGACCAGCAGCCGGCGAGGCTGGAATGAACGCTGCTCACTTTCGTCGAGTCCAGCATGACCCCCCGGCCTACCCCCGCCCTCTGCGCGGCTCATGCGAGCAAGCTCCGCTTCGTGCTTGCGCCGCGCCCGGCCGACCGCCTCGACCCAGGCCGGTAAGTGTGCGGCCAATCGGTCGAGGCTGTATCCTCCGGTCGGAGCCGTGCCATCCGCCCACACCCGCTGGTACAGCTCAGCAACCCCAGGCAGGCGGACCAGCATGTCCTTTGCCCCGGTGCGCCAGGTGTTCATGCCACCGCCTCGGCGATCTCCCAGGCCAGCGCCGGCCGCAGCGGGCCCCGGCGCGGCTCGGCCCACTGGCTGCCCGGAGCACCGGTCCCGTCGAC
>CAYHSI010000375.1:0-1877 GCA_964359225.1 uncultured Anaerolineaceae bacterium | reverse complement strand
ATCGCGCACCAGGGCCTCCTCTGAATAGCTCGCCAGCAGATCCAGGTATTTGAGTTCAAGAGTCCGACGCCGCTCGTCGACCCACAGCCGATCCAGCTCCGGATGAAAATCACCCTGATAGGAACGAACCGCTTCGGTCAGGGCGAACAGCAAGCGCGGATCCCCGGGAAGCAACCGCTCTGATACAAGCACGGCTTTCTCAAACTGGGCCACATCGTAGACAAGGGGCGTGGCTGGATCGATCTGATATACCGTTCCGTCAAAGAGGACTGAGTCCTTGCCGAGACAGCTTCGAATGCCATAGATCGCGGTGTGCAGGCTCGTAACTTGACGGCCACTCGACTGGTCCGGCCAGAACTCCTCCATCAACTTGTCTCGCCGCACGCGTTCTTTGTCAACCAGGTAGAAGAGGATCTCCCGGGTCAGCGGCTTGAGCTCCCGTGGCTCGACCCCATTGACCAGGATTCGAGAGGACCCAAGCGCTCGGACCTCGATCTGTAGACCCTCCGGTTCTGTCTCGCGGGTAATTTCATGGCGTCGCTCGAGGGATTCCATCAATTCGATTCGACTGCGGATCACGGAGAAGGTCGGATCGGCACCAAAGTGCCCTGCGGTGAATGTCCGCATTTCCAGATTGAATCGGAGCTCTGCCGCGATGACCTGCTCAGTACCGGTGCGGCCTGCCTGGGTTATGGCCTCCCGCAGCCGTTCGACCGCCTGATCTGGGCCCGCAAGCTTGAACTCGGCACAGGCCAGGAAGTACTGGGCCAGGGTTACTTCGTTAGCCTCGAGCGGGGAGGACTTACGTTTCATCACGCTCCGGATGGTCTTCACCGCTTGCTCTGGGGCCACCTGGATCTCGAGCGCCGCGAATTGAATGCGGATCTCCGGTGGGGCGCTCTTATTTTCGTCCACCAGGAGCGCTCGCCGCAGCCACTCGTGGGCAAGGCCGGCGCCGCCGCGCCTCCTGTGAAGGACGCTGGTCTGCATGCAGGTGTAGCGGATCCACTCCACGTTATCGAGCTGTGTAAGGATCGAGAGTGAGTCCCCATAGAGCTCGGCGGCTTGTAACGCGAGCCCAATGTCGTTGAACACATCGGCCTGGCGAAGCAGGCTGATCGCTTCGCGCAACGGGCTGGCGGCCTGGCGGGCTTGCTTGAGAGCTTCACGCCCCAGTCCAAGCGCCATCTCATACTCACCCTCTTGGTGGGCTCCCATGGCCCGGTTCCCGAGGGCGACGGCCAACCACAACGGTGCTCCGATCTTCCTCGCCAGCGAGAGTGCCCGTTCTCGGGTGCGATTGGCTTCCCGGGATTTGCCTTGTGCGTCCTGGATGAGCATGAGATCAATCAGCACCGCCCAGACGTCGAACTCGTTGCCAGCTCGAGAGAGAAGCTCGACGGCCTCGGTTGCCGCTTTCTCAGCTTCGACAAACTCGCCTCTTCCATGGGCCAGCGCCAGCGCACGGATGTTCTTCCCAGCGCCTTCATGGCGTGGATTGCGGCGATTCGCGAACAGCCGGTCGACGCGATCCGCTGCCTCGAGCGCCTTATCGTGATTGCCGAGCTGCCACCACAGGTAGCCACGGGTAATCTCGAATCGCGCTCGTAAGTCACGCGCAGACTGAGGGCTGATGGCTCGCTCAACTTCCTGCAGCAGGCCTTCGGCGCCAGACAGATCACCGCGATTTCTCAATGAGTTGACCAGCGCCAAGGTCAGATTAGGTACCGCAGCGTGCTCTGCTCGGAAAATCTCAACCCATCGCTCGATGGTCTGGATACGCCCGCCTACAAACAGTTCTCTGGCGTGCCGCTCGGCCGTTTTGGCTGCCTGGCGGACCGAGCCGGCTTCGATCAGCAGGTCGACTGCCTGTTCCA
>CAYHSI010000374.1:0-1886 GCA_964359225.1 uncultured Anaerolineaceae bacterium | reverse complement strand
AGAAGTGCTGAAAGGGTGGGGAGCCTTGTCCTGCCGGCCGCGCTCGAAGTCGTAGCCGAGGTCCCGGATGACCGCCAGTCCAAAGTCCCACTGGGCCTGATCGTCAAATTTCTGATGGAGGAAGGAATCATCGACCGCCGCCGCCCGCTCGGAAATCGCGGCGACCAGCGGCACCTGCACCTCCCGCAGCCGGGCAAAGACTGCTTTGATGGTCGAGGTCTTCATCCCCGGTTCATAGTTATCGAGCAAGGGATCGTAGGGATTCTCGTAGGGCTCGAAGAAGGCCACATAGGACCGTTTGAGCTCGAGCACTTTTTCCAGGTGGGGTCGAAAGGACGCAAAATCGGAGGCGGCACGGGCCTTGACCCAAGCGTTGAAGGCCATTCGAATGGTGAGTTCGTGTTCTTCCACCCAGTCCGCACTAACCCGTCTGCGCTTTTGGAGATCGCGCCGGAGCCGGGCGACGATCCGGGCTTCGTCGGATTCGGGGTCGAGTGAAGCCACTTCCGATTCGGCGGCCTCCAGCTCGGCGGCGAATTCGTCGCCGACGAATCGCTCATGCGCCAACCGGCTGAGGGTGGCGATTTGGTAGGCTCGACCCTGAGCGCCGCCAGCCGGCATGTAGGTCTGCTGGTCCCATTCGAGCAGGTTTATCGAAGCGGCCAGATCGAATACCGTCCCACAACTTCTGCGCAGTTTTTCGAAGTGATTTCCCATGAACTCCTCTGGGTCTAGACGACCCGCCAGCGCAACGGCTCACCCCGCAGAGCGGCCAGCACCTCACCGGCGATGTCCAGAGCGGCTTTCGACTGAGCCTCCCGGGTCTGCGCTCCGATATGGGGTGTCAGGACCACGTTCGGATGCCGGCGGAGTGGCAGTTCTCCGGGGGGCTCCTCAGCGTATACGTCGAGCGCAGCACCCGCCAGATGCCCAGACTCCAACGCCTCGAGCAGGGCAGCCTCGTCGATAATGCCTCCCCGCGCCGCCGAGATCAACCGGGCACCGGACTTGAAGCGCTGCAGCGTCTCGCGTCCGATCAGGCCGCGGGTTTCGTCGGTCAACGGCAGGTGCAGGCAGACGTAATCCGACTCGCGCAGCAGGGCATCGAAGCCGATCGGCTCGGTCCCCCGCCGCTGCAGCTCGCCGTCAGAAAGCAGCGGATCATGCCCCAGCACGCGCATTCCAAAGGCGGCGGCCCGGCTCGCGACCGCGGCACCAATTCGTCCCACTCCGATAATCCCCAGGGTCTTCCCCGACAGTTCGGAGCCGTGCAGTTCCGACTTGCGCCACTCCGCTCGGCGCAGGCCGGCATCCGCCAGCGGGATCTGGCGGGCGAGCGCCAGCATCAAGCCCAGCGTGAGTTCAGCCACCGCTACCGTGGCCGCCTCGGGGGCATTGACGACTGTCAGTCCGCGGGCCCGAGCAGCCTCCAGGTCGATGTTGTCGACCCCAACTCCGGCGCGTCCGACGACCTTCAGGCGAGGCCCGGCAGACCGGATGACCTCGGCGGTGACTTTGGTGCGACCCCGGACAATAAGGGCATCGCTCTCAGAAAGCGCCTCAAGCGTGCCCGATTCAAACACCTGGGCAGCCTCACGCAGCAGCGCCAGACCGGGTTCGTCCAGCCCGTCGGTCACCAACACTCGCCACTCGACCAAGCTAGCGCTTCACAGGGTGGTCGGATTCGATCGCCTCTAGTTCGCGCAAATGGGCGTCGTCTTCGGGATTGGGCTGGTAGGCGGCGGAGAACCAGGCCTCGAGGATCTCCTTGGCCACCGCCTCTGAGGTACTGCGCAGCGACAGGCAGAGCAAATTGGCGTTGTTCCAGCGGCGTGCGCCGCGAGCAGTCTCGGGGTCGGCGCACAGCGCGGCCCGAACGCCGGGAA
>CAYHSI010000373.1:0-1892 GCA_964359225.1 uncultured Anaerolineaceae bacterium | reverse complement strand
GGATTCGCCCATCGCCGTGCTGCGCTTCCCCGGCATCCCGTTCGTCGATCGGCTGCGGATCGGGGTCGTGATCGCCTACCTGCGTTACCTCGCACCCTGGCAGCCGTTGGAGCGTTCCACCGCCCACGAGTGGCTCTCCAGCCGAGTCGGCCGGCGGGCTTACGAGTCGCTCTGGGAACCCCTATTAATCGGGAAATTCGGGCCGCATTATCAGGACGTCAACATGGCCTGGTTCTGGGCCCGGGTCAAAGCCCGCACCCCGCGGCTCGGAAC
Organism: uncultured Anaerolineaceae bacterium; assembly: GCA_964359225.1. Lineage (GTDB taxonomy): Bacteria > Chloroflexota > Anaerolineae > Anaerolineales > E44-bin32 > JADFRG01. The sequence goes on along the minus strand of CAYHSI010000373.1, from coordinate 1,619 downwards.
CTTTCAGGGCGGCTTCCAGGCCTTCATGGACCGGCTGGCAGACGAGGTCCGCCGCCTCGGGGTCGCGATCCACTTGGGGACACCCGTCGAGCGGATCGAGCCCTCGCCCGCGGGCGGACTGCGCCTGCAGGTCGGCGGGGAGCGGCAGGACTTCGATCAGGTGTTGGTTACCACCTCACCCGCGCTGCTGGCCCGGCTCACGCCGGCCCTGCCGGACCCCTACTTGGATGGGCTGCTGGCGCTCAAGTCCATGGGCGCGGTGGTGATGGTGCTCGCTTTACGGCAGCGCCTCTCGGAGCACGGGCACTACTGGCACAACCTGCCGAAGGCGGCCGGCTTTCCGTTTCTGTCGCTGGTCGAGCACACCAACTTCGTGCCCCCCGAGCATTTTGGCGGGGACCACATCGTGTACTGCGGCGATTACCTCGACCCCTCCCACGAGTATTTCAGGCTGACCCAGCCGGAACTGCTGGAACGGTTCCTGCCGGCCCTGCCGCGGTTCAATCCGAAGTTTCAGCCGGACTGGGTCAAGCAGAGCTGGCTGTTTCGGACTCCCTACGCCCAACCGGTGCCGCCGGTGAATCACTCCAAGTCGATCCCCGACCTGCGCACGCCAATACCCGGTCTGTGGCTGGCGAGCATGAGCCAGGTCTACCCGTGGGATCGCGGGACGAACTTCGCGGTAGAGATCGCTCGCAAGGCCGCCCGCCGCATGTTGACCGAGCCCTGACGAGCCGGCCGGGTTAGAATAGCGCCGTTCTGGCGAGACCGAACAGGAGGAAGAGGATGGCCAGCATCAAGGACGTCGTGGCAGCATACACGCCGGAGCTCGATCTGGGGGATCCGGTCCCTCTCGAGGAGGCGGTCGCCTTCTTGAAGGAAAAGAGCAATCTCGAGCCGGAGACGATCCAGGCCGTCCTCAACGCGCTTGCCGAGCTGGCCTACTGGTACCTGCTGCGCGGCCGGCCGACGCCCCTGCCGGGAATTGGCCACCTGATACCGACCGTTTCGTTGGACGGAGTATTCGGTGCGGCGGTGCAGGTCGATCCGGCGTTCAGCCAGAGGCTGGGCGGACCGGATGACTACCGCGGCGGCATCAACCGGCGGGAGAACATCGGCGTGCCGCGGCGCCGGCTCGCCCAAATGTGGAACTCAAGCCACCCTGATGATCGGATCGACACCCGCTCGTTGTGAGTCCGCGTTGGCTGATCGCCGGCCTCGCCGTACTGGCCATCTCGGCGTGCAGCTCGGCCCCGGCTCCCACGCCGACGGCTGAGCCCACCACCTCCGGGCCGACCCGCACGCCTCCACCCCCCGCAACCCCAATTCCCACAATCAGGCCGGTCCATGAACAGGCCGGGCTTCCCTTGCCCGTCGTGCAGGGTGAGCTTTTCGCTGTTTCCGGAGTCTGCGCAGCTTGCCACACGAACATGGTTGATGACTCGGGCGCCAATGTCTCGATCGATTCTTCTTGGCGTTCAACTCTCATGGCAAACTCGGCGCGGGATCCCTATTGGCAGGCCGTCGTGCGGGCGGAGGTGATCCAACAGTCCGGGCGGCGGAGCGAGATCGAGGACCTGTGCGCCACCTGCCATATGCCCATGGCTCGCTTCACCGAG
>CAYHSI010000372.1:0-1907 GCA_964359225.1 uncultured Anaerolineaceae bacterium | reverse complement strand
AGCGCCAGCGAGTGGGCCGAGACCAGATCGGCGACGTGAATGTAGTCCCGCACGCAGGTCCCGTCGGGCGTTGGGTAGTCGGTTCCGAAGATCTGTACGCCCGGACGCTGACCCAGAGCCACTTGCAGCACCAGCGGGATCAGATGGGTCTCCGGTTGATGGGCCTCGCCTCGGCCTGGCGGTGCCCCGGCGGCATTGAAGTAGCGTAGCGCGGCGTAGCCCAGGCCCCGCGCCTGGCGATACCACTCCAGCATCGTTTCGGTCATCAACTTGGTCTGCCCGTAGATGTTGCTCGGCCGGAGCGGCGCCTCTTCGGTGAGCGGCTCATCGCTGGAGGCGTAGACCGCGGCGGATGAGGAGTACACAAATCGGCGTACTCCGGCCTGCACGCAGGCTTCAAGCAACCAGAGCGAATTGATCGCATTGTTCTGAAAATACTTGCCGGGTTCGCGCATACTTTCGCCGGCCTCAATGAAGGCCGCGAAGTGCATGACGGCCGCGTATTCCTGAGCGCGAAGGGCATCAAACAGTGCCTTGTGGTCGCTTAGATCGGCCTGGATGAATTGCGCGCCCTCGGGGACGGCCTGGCGGTGGCCGGTCACCAACGAGTCGAAGATTGTGACATGGTGCCCGTCGGCCAGCAGCCTCTGGGCCGCGGCTGAGCCAATGTAGCCGGCGCCGCCGGTCAGAAAGATCCTCATGAGATTGAGGGATCCGGGCTCGGGTGAGGCATGCTCAAGCTGGAGATCGGGAAGCCCGCTGACACGTTATTCTCGGATATCCAGGTTCGCCAGCGAGGCGGCTAGCCGTTTCACTCCGGCCGCCTCGAAGTTGACCGTGATCTCGAGGTCATCCAAATCGACCTGGGTCTCCAGCACAATCCCCTCGCCGAAGGTGGGGTGGTGGACCCGCATCCCAACCTGATAGCGTGGCGGTGAAGGTCGAGGCGAGGGGTCGTCCCACTTGGTCTGCCGGGCATAAATCGCTTGCTCGGGGGACTTCATGCCGAGCAGGTCGCCTTCGATCCGATCGGCCGGCAGGTCGTCCAGAAACCGAGAGGGCTCGCACAAGTTGGAAGTCCCGGCGACTCGACGGCGGAAGGCCCGCAGCAGGAACACCTGGTCCTTGGCCCGAGTCAATCCGACGTAGAACAGCCTCCGCTCTTCGGCCAGAGCCTCTGGATCCTCCTGCGAGCGGTAGTGCGGCAGCTCGCCTTCATCCAGGCCGATGATGAACACGACCGGGAACTCGAGCCCCTTGGCGGCGTGCAGGGTCAACAAAGTTGGAGCGTTCTGGTCATCGCTCAAGGTATCTTGATCGGAGACCAGTGCCACCTGCTGCAGGAACTCTCCGATCCCGATCTGGCTAAACTCCTCGGCGGCCGCACGCAGTTCGACCACATTCGCCCAACGATCTTCGCCACCGGTGCCGGCAAGCACATAGTCCCGATAGGCGATGTCCGATAGTACCCGGTCGACCAGTCCGATAAGGGGTTCCCGCTCTTTGACGACCAGCCACCCAGAAAAAAGCTGGCCAAATTGCACCAGAGGCCCGAGGGTCCGGGAAGGAATGTCGGGCGTAGCTTCACCCTTTGCCAGCGCCAGTAGCAGCTCGGAGGGAGAAGACCGTGCCGCGCTGGCCGCAGCCGTGAGGGCCTCGAAGGATTTGGCGCCAATTCCGCGGGGCGGGACGTTGATCACCCGCTCCAGGCTGACCCGGTCCGCCTGGGCCTCCGCCTGGCCCTGTAGGCCCGGCACAGGCAACGGCCAAAGCCATTGTGCCCAGAAGGACGGCTACCACCACGAAGAGACTAAGCTTCATTCTACCCACGTGCACATGCCTCCTTTTCCCCGATTGGTGACAGAATTCACCAACTATCGCCCAAATTATAAGCAAGTGAAAGCGCT
>CAYHSI010000371.1:0-1908 GCA_964359225.1 uncultured Anaerolineaceae bacterium | reverse complement strand
TCCGGAAGGAGCGTCCCCAGGTCTGGGGACAGCGCGCCCCCCGAGAGCGTCGGCGCGACGATGTCGTCCGGCAGATCGGTCGGCTCGGGTTCCTCGGTATCGGTCGGCTTGGGAGTCTTTGTGGGAGGCTTTGGAGTCGAGGTCGAGGTCGGTAGCGGCGTAATGGTCGGGGTCGGGCTCGGCGTCACGGTCGCCGTGAAGGGCGGATCCCCTTGGAAATTCCGGGCGGTGGCGGTCGGCACCGGCGAGTCCAGTCCGGCCAACAGCTCAGAATCATCCCCGCCAAACCCAAGATCCTTCAACAGATCGGTGATGATCGAGATCCGCAGGGAAGTAATCCGGCTCGCCCCCGGATCGGCGCCGTAGTCGGCCGCTAGATTTGATCGTAGGTTGAAGGGAAACCCAGGCTGGCCGGCGGAAGCTCCGGTCAGGTGCAACGCCGCCGCGAACCACCCGGCGATAAGGACGGCGAATGCTGTGAGTGCGAGCCAGCGAGCGAGTCGAGAGTCCAATCTGGCAGTAGATGCAAGGCTGACCCCCTCACATGACCACGCCTGGCTCTTAGTTTCGCTGGATGGCACCGATGAAACAAGGTTACGTCCTTCCTACAGCTCTTCCACGCCTTCGGAAGGCGGCAAACGTTCCTTGAGAAAGTCCCGTTCCTCCGGGCTGACCTCCGGCTGCTCGTTCGAGTCGGTCGGTTGACCTGACAGGATTTGGGTGATCCGCGGCAAGCTCGCAGTGTAGTGCTTGACCTGCTGCTCCAGCTGGGCTTCCTCCACTAGGCGGCTCTTGCGGCCAAGGACCTGGTACACCATCACTTCCCGCTGCTTGCCCTTCAATGTGGCTCGGCCTGTTTGACCGAACTGAAACTGACTCCTGACCGCTCCGAGCTTGCGATAGGTGGACTCGGCGATCACCAGAGCGGATCCACCCAACGTCTGGCTTGCCTCTTGAATTCGCTGTGCCGTGTTCACCGTGTCTCCCACCACCGTATAGTGCACCCGGTCTTCGCTGCCCAACCCACCGGCAATCACGGTGCCGGTCGAGATGCCAATCCCCATTTGAAAGGACGGTTGTCTCGCACTCTCCCGCGCGCGGTTGACTTTGTGGATGTGTTCCAACATGGCGAGGCCGGCGTGGGTCGCTTGCAGGGCGCTGACTCGTGGGGGGAGGTATCGGGGCAGGATGCCAAAGAAGGCCATCACCGAGTCGCCATCGAACTTGTTGACCACTCCACCATGCATCGAGATGATCGGCACCACGCCCGAAAAATAGTCGTTCAGGGTCTTCATGACCAGCGCCGGATCCGTGTTCTCGGCCATGCTGGTATAGCCGCGGAAGTCGGCGAACAAGATCGTCGCCTCGGCGTTCTGGCCTTTCAGAATCAAGGCCCCATCCGAGAAGGCGGTCCGCAGCTGGGCGCGCACCTCAGGGGTCACTGTCCTGCCCAGCAGATCTCGGTAGATCGAGCCTTCCCGCAGGCCTTCGACCATTCGGTTGAAGGTCTTCCCCAGCACCCCAATCTCGTCGGTCCCCCGCTCGGGAACCTGGGTCTCCAGATTCCCCATTGCCACTTTGGCCGATGCTTCGACCAGCCGGGTAAGCGGCCGGGTGATCGAATTGGAAAGCAGCAGCCCGATCAGGACGGTCAGCACCAGGCCGACCACCCCGAATCTCAACACGTTGGAGAGATCGCCCTGCACCCCGGTCTGCACCGGCCTCCGCACCAACGAGACACCCATGGTCCCCAAGTTGACCGTTTGCTCCCGGACGACGAGCGGCGTAAGAACTTCCCAGTACACCGCCTCGGCCACCAGGATGGAACGCACCGGGCTGCGGGTCTCCCCGACCTCACCGACACTGGCCAGATCCTCGGCCGTGAGGTTGAGCGAGCTGAGGTCGCTC
>CAYHSI010000370.1:0-1909 GCA_964359225.1 uncultured Anaerolineaceae bacterium | reverse complement strand
CCAGGAGCAACAGGGCGGCCACCGCCGGCAGCGCCAGGCCGATGGCCCCCGCCAGCGACCGGAACAAGATTCGGCGCATCCCCGACCACTCTCCGGCCTCCGCCTTCTCAGATAGCCGCGGAAAGGTTGCTTGACCGATGGCCTGGCCGAGTAATGCGATCGGTAGCCCCACCAGCAGGAACGCGTTGTAGATAGCAGGCAGTCCCGCCGGATCGAGCGCACCCGAGGCGAACGCGGTGTCGACAATGAAGCCGGAATAATTGACGCCGACCGAGAGCCCGTTCGGTCCTAGCAGCCGGAGCACCTCACGCAGCCGCCGATTGCCCATTTCCCATAGCAGTCGGACTCGGTAGCCCTGCCCTCGCAGACCCGGCGACAGGATGAGGACTTGCAGGATCGCCCCTCCGATCACTCCCAATGTCGGGCCGAGGATCCCCAGGCTGGGAAATTGACCGACGGCCAGGATCGAGATGATCAGGCTGATGTTGTGGCTGACCACGGACAAGCCGGTCAGCAGGAACTGGTTGCGGCTGTTCAGAACCGCGGTTGCCACACTTCCCAACAGCAAGACCAGCGGCTGCAACAGCATGATGCGGGTCAAGGTGACGGTCAGGGCCGAGGTCGCCGCATCGAAGCCTGGCGCGAGTATGCGTTCCACCAGGAGGGGCGCGAAGACCTCCACGGCAAGGATGAGCACGACGAATGTGCCGAGCAGGGTCGTGAGCACGCCGCTGATTAACCGCCACCCGGCCGCTTCGCCCTCCTGCTGCTTGGCGTTGAGCAGGACGGGGATCATGGCGCTCGACAACGCGCCGCCGGCGATGAGGCTGAAGAGCGTATCGGGCAGGCGGAAGGCGGCATAGTAAGCGTTGGCCTCCGGACTGACCCCGAACTGTGCGTTGAAGAGCACCTGCCTCCCCGCGCCCAGTGCCGCGGATAGAAAGAAGGTAGCCATAAGGATGAAGCTGGCCTCGCCGATGCTGAATTCGCGGGTAAGCAGCCCCTTGAGCCGGATCCGGCGGGGAAGGCCTGGACGCACCACCGAAAGACGCTGAAGGATCCCGGCCGGCGCCAGTCGGAGCTGCTCCAACACATTGGCAGCCAGCGCAAAGCCCATCCAGGCGCTCTGTGCCAGGGCGGTAATCCCGCCGAGCAGCACCTTCTGCGGGCGGGTAGTCTCTATCAATGGGGTCAATCGAGCTGCGTCGGTTGCCATTGGGGTTGTCTCCGGTAGGGGCGGGATCTGATTAGAAGTACGGCTGGCCAGCCAGGCTGCATCTCGCCAATCTCCCCATTATGACACTAGACACCTCGAGCTGGCGGATTCGGTGGCCGGCCGGCCGCACTCGCCTCGAAGACCTCGGCTAGCCTTCCCCTACTAAGACCAGCTTGATCTCGAAAAGCTTCGGCCACCGTTTGCCGGTAACGAACAGCCGCCCCCGCTCGGGGTCATAGGCGATCCCGTTGAGCACGTCGACCCCGGGGCCGCGATCCTCGGGGGGCAAGAGGCCCGCGAGGTCAATCCATCCCATGACCTGCCCCGTCTCAGGCGAGATGCGGGCCACTCGATCGGTCGGCCACAGGTTGGCAAAGATCTCCCCCTCGACAATCTCCAGCTCGTTGAGCCCACCGACCGGTTGACCTCTATCGGTGATTGGAAGCTGACCGATCTCGGCGAACGACTCCGGATCGAGGAAGCGCAGGCTGGAAGTGCCGTCGCTCAGGATCAAGCGCATGCCATCCTGAGTCAAGCCCCAGCCCTCGCCCGAGTAGCTGAATGTGGCCAACTGGCGAAAGGCGGTCAATTCGTAAACGTACCCGGTCCCGGAGCTCAGGGTGAGCTGGAGGATGCGCTCGCCGTTGATCGCGATCCCTTCCCCGAATTGCTCCGGGGGCAGGGACAGCCGCT
>CAYHSI010000369.1:0-1916 GCA_964359225.1 uncultured Anaerolineaceae bacterium | reverse complement strand
TACCTGAAGGCCGCCCTGGAGGCCTCCGGCTACCTGGTCGATCAAGTGCGGCCGGCCCAGGTCCCATCCGGCGACCTCAGCGGACTGGCCGCCTACAGCGGAGTGATCCTGGTTGACGTTCCCGCCCGACAGCTGACCCAGCGCCAGATGCGGAACCTGCAAGCTTATGTGCGCGACCTCGGAGGCGGTCTGGTAGTGGTCGGCGGACCGACCAGCTTCGGAGTGGGCGGCTACTACCGTACTCCGCTGGAAGAGACCCTGCCGGTGGAGATGCAGATTAAGGACCAGGCGCGACGGCCGAGTTTGGCCATGGTTTTTGTCATCGATCGCTCGGGCAGCATGTCGAGCTCAAGCGGAGGCGCGCCGAAGATCGAGTTGGCGAAGGAGGCCGCGGCCCGCTCGGTGGAGCTGCTCTTCCCCGGAGACCGAGTCGGCGTAGTGGCCTTTGATGATTCGGCCAGCTGGGTGGTCGAGATGACCGATGTCGGCGATTCACAAATCGTCGTGGACGCCATCGGCAGCCTTGCTTCCGGCGGCGGGACAGACATCCTGGCCGGGTTGCAAGCCGTGGCTCGGGTCCTCCCCCAAGACTCGGCGGCCGTCAAGCATGTGATCTTGCTTACCGATGGCGGCGCGAATCCCAGCGGCATTCCGGAGCTGGTCTCGCAGCTTTGGACTGAACACGGCATTAGCCTGACGACCATCGGGATCGGCAGCGACGCGGCCGATTTCCTTGCTGATCTGGCAGTGCTCGGCGGCGGCCGCTATCACTTCGCCCCCGATCCCGAGAGCATTCCCGCCGTCTTCACGGAGGAAACTGCCTTAGTTTCCCGTTCCTATATCGTAGAGCAATCGTTCTTTCCCGAGCAAACGAGTCCCTCGCCAATCCTCACTGAGATTCAGGAGATCCCAGCGCTGCATGGTTACGTTGCAACCAGCGCCAAGGACCTGGCCCAGGTGGTCCTCGCCTCGCCAGATGGGGATCCGATCCTGGCGCTCTGGCAATACGGGCTCGGGCGCTCGCTGGCGTTCACTTCGGATGCCACCGCGCGCTGGGCGGTCGAATGGTTGAGCTGGCAAGGCTACGTGAGCTTCTGGGGGCAGGCCGTACGCGCCGTGGCCGGGCAACTCGAAGACTCTCTGTTGCAGGTGGAGGTGGTGACCGAGGATGGAGCGGCCCGAGTGCAAGTCGAGGCCAGCTCCGAAGCAGGTGACTACCAAAACGGTCTGCAATTGCAGGTTACTGTGATCGCACCCGACGGGTCGAGTGAACAGTACCTTCTACGGCAGGTCGCGCCTGGGCGATACGAGGCGGCCATTGCCTCTGGCCTACCAGGGGCCTACCTAATCCGGGTCGTGGACGTTTCCGGTGAATCGCCGCTTCCGGCCACGGTGGCGGGTTGGGTGCTCCCATACTCCTCTGAGTATCGGGTTACGACCTCCGGCAGTCAGTCGCTGGTCGAGCTCGTGCAGTCCCACGGCGGCTGGGTGAACGAAGGGGGTCCGGACCAGGTACTTGGGCGCAGGCCGACCGCCGAAGCGGCGGCCCGACCGGTCCGATCATGGATGCTACCGCTGGCGACAATTCTCTTGGTGGCGGATATCGCCGCGCGTCGGCTGGTCATCGAAAGGTCAGAACTGCTAAGGGGCTGGACCGTGGTCCGCGGTCGTCTGGGATGGATCGGGCCGCCGCACGAGCCGGCCCTGGAGCGGTTACCGCGAGTGAGTGCCCTCTTGGCGGCCAAAGAGCGGGTGGCCCGGCCGAGGCCCCTGATCGATTTCCCCGCTCCGCCGGAATCGGGTGAGCCGCTGCAAGTCAGTTCAACCCGCGGCGCAAATTCGGAGGCAGAAACCATTGAGGAGCCCGACCTGCTGGAGCCTTCCCCTACGCCGTCGGAGCAGCACCCGGAGCGAGG
>CAYHSI010000368.1:0-1917 GCA_964359225.1 uncultured Anaerolineaceae bacterium | reverse complement strand
CCGGGCGGTTGGCTCACTCCGCAGCGACGCCGAGACCCGCCCCCGCCAGGGCGTTCCCCCTCCGCTTGGCAGTGGCCGCGTAGGCGCGCAGTGCTAACCCTAGCACCAGAGCAACGGCGCCGCGTACCAGAAGCGGCCAGACCATTTCGGCAGCCACACCAGACCCGGCCTGGAAAAGCACCTCACGGATGAGCTCCAGCCCCTCTGGCACGGCCCGCAGGGCTAGGCGCAGAATCTCCAGGCGCCCTAAGGCCATCACCATTACGATCAGACCGCCCACCTCCAGCAAAGGGGACCACCTGCCGGCCAGTTCGGCCCATGACCGCACCTGCAGCACAAGAATCGCCGCGAGCAGAGTCGCGGGCAGCAGCGGGGCCAGCCGCGTCAGGGCCCGCGCCCAACCGAGAGCGCCTCTAGCCGATTCCAGTGACAGCTCGGTGGATGGATCCGCTGCCGGATTGAGCGCATCAGCAAGGGTGAAACTGTCGCGCACTCCCTCGACAAGTTCGGGGACAGTCTCGGCGTAGGCATAGAACTGATCCTCGGCCCCGGGGAGCGGCAGCGCGCAGGGCAATCCTAGAAGTTCATGAACAAGAGGTGCAGTGCTAGCGTCTCCCAATTCGGCCGATATCTGGACGGGTGTGCATGGCGGAAGGACTTCAAAGCCAATGCGGACTGCGCGCAGTCCTTTGCTGGAGAGGGCTTGGGTCTTCAGCTGGGTAAGGTCGTAAGAGACCTGCGACAAGCTCCCCTTCCCGTCCAACCAGAGATCCAACCCATATGCGGTGTCTTCGATCCAGTCGGCGAAAGAGGCCGAGGGCAGCAACTCATCAAGCACCGCCTTCCACTCCTCGGCCTCGAGCCTGATGATGAGCCGGAAGAGCGCTGGCGTTTCGGGGAAAAGCTGTGCATCCCCGTAACCCAGATTTCCGTCTGGGGAGGTCTGAATAAGCCAGGTCAGGCCGATGGGGAGCGCCTCGGTTTCGAACGCGATCCGCGCAAGGGTCTGACTAAGAGAGGTGGGGTCGAAGGTAATCCGGCCTGCTTCGGCGATCAGCAGGGCCAGCGGCATTGTCAGGCTGAAGGCAAACCCGCACAGGCGGGCGGCCAGTGAAGCCCGCCGCCCGTCGCGCTGATTGGCCAGGGAAGCGACCACGCCTAAGGGCCGACCCCCCACAGCTCAATCACTCCTCCCTGCACCTGCCAGACCAGCCTGGAACCATCCGGGGTGAAGCTGAAGTTCACCGCCCTTGACCTCACCCCGCTGAGGGATCCCAGACCCTCCCCACTGCGGATGTCCCAGATCTGTCCGGACTCAGCGACGATCAGGTGGCCGTTGGTCACCACCCGCTCGTTGCGATCGACTGGTTCGAACTGCGCAGCTAGCTCCCCGCTGTCCAGATCCCAGATCTCTCCACTTCCCGCCACCAATCGCGTTCCGTCAGGCGTGAAGGCCAGCGGGCCAATGTTGCCCTCGCTCCCTTCCAATCTTCGGATCACCTCTCCCGACTGCAGATCCCAGAGCTCCACCTGGTTCCGCCGCACCATGGCCAGGATTCTCCCGTCGGGGGAGAATGCCGGCCGGTGCGGCTGCGGGTAGCGGTCAAGGTCGAGCAGGGAGCCGCCCTCTATGAGCCCAAAGATCTGCAGCAGGTTCCGGCCGGCCGCTAATCTCAGGTTGGCATACTCACGTCCGTCTTCGGCCAGCGCGAGGTACTCAGGGCCGGTGTAGGCTTCGAGCATGAATTGATCCAGCACCCGACCGTTGGTAACGTCGAGCAAGGTGAGGCTCCCATCCTGGCCAAGCACGGCCAGCGTCGAAAGGCTGCCAAATTCGAGCCGGTCAGGAAACCATGCGCCCGGGAGGCTTCGTTGCAGCGCGCCGGACGTCAACTCGACCAGATCTATCGCGCCGGT
>CAYHSI010000367.1:0-1918 GCA_964359225.1 uncultured Anaerolineaceae bacterium | reverse complement strand
TACGTCATAACATTCCACAGGAGCCTGAGTAGAGGCGGGGACGGAGACCTGCGCGGCCAGGTGGAAGACTTGATCGACCCCGTCCAGGCTGGCCTCGACAATTGCCCGATCACGGACGTCGCCCTCGACGAGCTCGTAACCATCGGCGGGAAGGCCTCCGGGCCGACCGCTACTCAGGTTGTCCAAGACTCGGACTGAGTGGCCCTCCACCAGCAAGCGTTCGACCAGATGGGAGCCGATGAAGCCGGCTCCGCCGGTCACCAGCGCCCGCTTATCAGACACCCTGGAATCCCACCACCCGGCCGATAGTCCGTAGCGCGATCCAGAGGTCCATCAGCAGTCCCCGGTGCTTGATGTAGTACAGATCGTACTCGAGCTTCTCGGCGGAACCCTGGACGGAGGCACCTTTTCCGTAGTTCACCTGCGCCCAACCGGTGATTCCTGGCTTCACCAGCAGCCGGGCCCGGTAGAAGGGGATCTCCTTTTCAAGCTCTTGGACCAGTTCTGGCCGCTCCGGCCGCGGGCCCACCAGGCTCATCTCTCCCTTGAAGACGTTCCAAAACTGGGGGAACTCGTCGAGATGCATGCGGCGCAGAACACGGCCCACCAAGTTTGCCCGCGGGTCGTGTTCCTGAGCCCAATGGGCCAATCCGTCGGCTTCGGCGTCCTTCTGCATCGTACGGATCTTCAACACCCGGAACACTCGCCCTCCGCGCCCCATCCGCGACTGGCGAAACATCACAGGCCGGCCGCTCTCGACCAGGATTGCCAAGGCCATGAATGGGAACAGTACCGCAAAGGCGACCAATCCGAGAATCGAACCGACCAGATCCATGAGGCGCTTGGCAATCAAGTACAGGCTACCCACCCGGATCTCATCCACAAACGAGCGCACCACCCAGTCGGCCTCCAGATGCTGAATGGGCACCCTGTCCATGAGCTCCTCGTAGGCTACCGGCATCCGCACGATTTCCCGCCCGTTTTCCTGCGCGTCCAGCAGCGCTTGGAACAATTCGCCCCTCATTGGCCCCTGAATCGCAACGATGAGATCGGACACGGCCTCCCGCTCGATAATCTCGCTCAGGTCCCCGCTACCACCTAGGACACGGACGCCGTCGATCTCGGCGTTTCGCTTCTCCGCGTCGTCATCAATGAACCCAGCCACATGGTATGGAGCAGGATTGTGTTGCTTGACGAGTTTGAGGAGGCTCTGGCCCCCCTGCCCGGCACCGACGATAAGGACTTGGCGCAGGAGGGTAGGCGTGGTTAACACCCGGATGTAGAGCCAGCGCCACGCCAGCGTCAAAGCCGTGGCGAGGAAGAGGAAATAGAGCGGACCTCGCCGTGGGAGCGAGCTCGGCTCATCTGGAATGAAATAGACGAAGGTGTACAGGACCAACCCTGCGCCGGCCGCCTTCAGCACTCCTCGGAAAGTCTGGCGCCACGACGCCGCCCTGCGCAGATCATACAAATTCACGAGCAGGGCCATCCACACCAACGGAAGCAGCGCCACAAACCCGGCCCGGAACCGGACGAATTCCCAAGTGAATCCGAGCCAGTCGAGTTGCGACCAGAGCATCAAGGCGAGCAGTGCGGCCAGGGACGCCGCGACCAGGTCGCCGAGGACCAAGAGCAGCCGGCGCTCGCCTTCGCGGATGCGCCACCAAGCGACTCTACGCTTCGCTGCTTGCATACACCGTGGGCATCTTGCGCCCCGACTCGACCGCGAACCCAAGCAAAAACCACATCCAGCTCATCAAAGGCATACTTTGCATGAGCGGGAGGAAGGCCAGAACTACAGCTAGACCAAGCCAACCCGCAATTGCTGTTCCTATCAAGGCCCGCTCCAATGGGTACTTAGCACTCTTCCACCCCCGATGCGCCAAGGCTAGCCCAACGATCACAAAGATAATCCAGA
>CAYHSI010000366.1:0-1926 GCA_964359225.1 uncultured Anaerolineaceae bacterium | reverse complement strand
GGATGGATGCGGTCCAGAGCGCCTTGGCCTGGCCTGCCAGCAATCGGGATCCGGATCAGTTGACGGTCGTGGTCATGACCGGAGTGACGGCCCTGGTCCGGGCGACGGCCTGGCGCATGGATCGCTATGGCCCCGACTATCCGGGACTGCAGATCGGTGACTGGCTGCGCGAGGCGGATGTCGCCCACGTCAGCCACGAAGCTTCGTTCAATCCGAGCTGTCCGCGGGCCGAACCGTTCACCGCGAGCCTGAGGTTTTGCGCCAATCCCAACTACGTGAATCTCTTCAGTGGGATCGGGGTGGACCTGGTCGAACTGACCGGGAACCATTTGCAAGACTACGGCCCCGATCCGCTGCGCTTCACGCTCGATCTCTACCATCAGCTCGGATTTCAGACCTTTGGAGGTGGGGAGGACCTGCTCAGCGCCCGACAGCCGGCAATCGTCGAGCACAACGGCAACCGGCTGGCCTTCCTGGGTTGCAATGCGGCCGGCCCGCGGGGAGACTGGGCAACCGAGCGCAGCCCGGGCGCACTGGCCTGCCAGGACGAAGGCCTATTGCAGCTGGTCGCCTCGCTGACCGGCCAGGGTTACCTGGTGGTGTTCACCTTTCAGTGGCCAGAATCCGTGAGTCCTTATCCGCTGCCGGACCAAGTCGAGAGCTTCCGCGCGGCGGCGGAGGCCGGCGCAGTGATCGTCAACGGCAGCCAGGCCCATCGGCCCCAGGCGATGGAGTTCTATGCCGGCAGCTTCATTCACTATGGCCTAGGCAACCTCTTTTTCGATCAAATGCACTCGCTCCCCTTGCGGCAGGAATTCGTGGACCGGCACGTGTTCTATGCGGGGCGGCATATCAGCATCGAGCTGCTGACCGCCCTGCTCGAAGACTACGCCCAGCCGCGCCCGATGAACCCGCAGGAGCGGGCGGAACTGCTCGCCGAGATCTTTGAAGTCAGCGGGTGGTAGCGGGCGGGCGATCCGATTGCCACGCCCCGGAGCTAGAGGCCGGCGCGCTCGGTGAGCACGCCCCGCAGCTTGCCGAGGGCGGCCTGAGCCGAGGCCTGCACTGTCTCCAACTCAGTGAGCCAACGCTCCCTGGGCTCGGGATCCTGTAAACCGGCCGCGTTGACCTTTACGTTCAGCGCTGCGCCGCTCAGACCGGCCTGCGCCAGGTCTCCGGCGACCCCGGCGTCGCTGATCGCGTTCAAGTTTCCGATCGGGGCGATTTCAAGCGCCAGCGCCAGGATTTCGCCGCAGTCCCTGACGACCGCCAAGGGAACCTCTCCAGCATGCAGAGAGGCCTTTTCCATCGCAGCCCGGCGGGCCTGCATCGCTTGCTCTGAATCCGCGGGAAGCCGATTCGCCGCCAGTACTGCTTCGAATGCTCGGGCGTCCTGGGTGACCGCGGCCTCCAGCCGGCTGCGCAGCTCATCGGCCGTGCCCACGATCTTCTCGACCTGGTCCTGGACTGCGGCGTATTTTTTCTTGCCCAGCGTCAGTCGCCCCACCATTGCGACTAACGCGGCTGCCATTGCTCCAGCGTGAGCGGCCGCCGAGCCACCGCCCGGGGTAGGAGTCCCGGCCGCCAGTTGATCGAGGAAGCGGTCGGCTCCCGGCGCGGCCGAATCGAACAAGCGGTTCTCCAAGACCTGAGCCGGTTCTAAGGCATCCAACTGCAGGTACCAGCGAGCGGACTCGACCAGCGCCTCCTGCGGAATCAACCCGACCAGCTCCGAATGGTGAATGCCAACTCCGTAGCGATCCGCCTCTCGTCGGATCATCTCCACGACCCGGTGGATGGGGGTCCGGGTGAAATCGGTCAGGTTCATGGAGACCTGAGCGCGTCCGTCAACCAGCAGTCCCAGCGCCTTGACGAAGCGCAGCCCGCCACCAGAGAACCGGCCGGTCTTGGCGATTCGCTTCGCAA
>CAYHSI010000365.1:0-1932 GCA_964359225.1 uncultured Anaerolineaceae bacterium | reverse complement strand
CCTCAACGATCTCCCACGGGCCGCCCCCCAGTCCCGGGGAATACCCCACCAGGTAGGCCGGCTGCTTCTTGTCATGCAGGTCGAGGATGACGAACCGCGAGAGGATGGGCGCCACTCCTTGCACTCCGTCGACAGCTTCGACTTGTGCGCTGACCCCCGGCGGCAATAGCGAGGTCGCACCGATCAGATTGACGACCCCCTCCTGGGCAACTACGACTGCCCCTTCCGAATGTTCCAAATACGACGTGATCTGCCGGAACATCCCCACCTGGAAGCCGTCCAGGATGAGCACGAGCATGATGGCCAGGGCAACTCCGCCCACGCTCAGGGCAAAACGGGTCTTCTCTTGGACTAGGTTCTTGCGGGCGACAAGCATCAGAGCCTCTTGGTTCTGGGTGCGCCGGCAGGCCAGGTGGTCGGCCCTCCGGTCGCGTTTGTCTTATGGGGCGCGTATAGTCAGTTGTGGGTTTCCCTAGCCTTAATACGCTTTTTCACGCGGGCAGTCACCAACGGCATCGAGACGATGAGGCTGAGCACTCCCACCCATACCGCGCCGCCAGCTCGGGCGACCGTCGGGTAATCTCCGCTTACGCTTGCTGCGATCAGGAAGAGCAGCGCAGCCGTGAACGAAATCGGTAGGTAGATGCTTAAGCTTCGGCGTGTGATCTCACTTTCCACAGAGTTACCTTCCATTAGTCTTCCTCCTGGCTAGTCGCTAGCAGCGGGCGCGCCAGCCCAACGCGGATCTTCCGCGCCCTGCGCCGCGCGTGGCAGTGGCTGCCCTCCCCGCAAGGAGGGCCTAAATCGTTTGAGCAGCAGCGTATTCAAAGTCACCGACACCGAGCTCAGCGCCATCAGGGCGGCAGCCAGCTCGGGGCTCACCACCAACCGGATCACGGGGTACAAGAGCCCGGCTCCGATTGGGATACCCAGCGTGTTGTAGAAGAAGGCCCAGAACAGGTTTTGCTTCACCTTGCGCATGGTGGCTTTCGCCACTTCCAGGGCCACGACCACGTCGCGCAGGTCGTCTTTGATCAGGATGACGTCTCCGGTCTCCTTGGCCACGTCCGTGCCGGAGCCGATGGCCATTCCCACGTCGGATTGCGCTAGTGCGGGCGCGTCGTTTACCCCGTCCCCTACCATCGCCACCCGCCTGCCCGACGCCTGGAGCTTCTTGATCTCTTCGGCTTTGTCCCGGGGGAGGACCTCGGCCAGCACCCGATCGATCCCGACCTGACGGGCGATCGCCTGCGCGGTGCGGCGGTTGTCGCCGGTGATCATGGCGACCTCCAGTCCCAGGCGATGTAGTTGCTGGATGGCCTCGCGCGAGTGTTCCTTCAGCGTGTCAGCGACTGCGATCAAACCGGCCGCGCGCCCGTCCACCGCCAGGAACATCACGGTCTTGCCATCGGACTCCAACCGCTCCGCCTTACCAAGCCAATCTGAGATGGCAATTTCACGTTCGGACATCAGTCGCCGGTTGCCGAGCAGCACCGCGTGGCCTTGCACCGCCGCCTCCACCCCATGCCCGGGAATGGAATCGAAGTGATCCGCATCGAGGATCTCGATGCCGCGCGCCTGTGCGCCACGAACAATGGCCTCTCCCAGCGGATGCTCGCTATTCTTCTCGGCACTGGCGGCGAAGCGCAGAATGGCATCCGCACGAAGGTTCCACGGCGTTTCGGCCTGGCCGGGCGGTAAGCTGCGGGCGAGAACGTCGGTGACGGAGGGCTCGCCCCGGGTGAGGGTGCCGGTCTTGTCGAAGATCAGAGTCTGTAGCTTGCTGGTGTTCTCAATCGCTTCGCCGCCCTTAAACAACACGCCATGCTCGGCGGCCTTCCCGGTGCCGGCCATCATGGCACTCGGGGTCGCCAGCCCAACCGCGCACGGGCAGGAGATGACCAGCACCGTGACCGAGAGCAGCAGCGAGAA
>CAYHSI010000364.1:0-1938 GCA_964359225.1 uncultured Anaerolineaceae bacterium | reverse complement strand
AACCCGCGACCTCATCAGTGCGATTGATGCGCGCTCCCAACTGCGCTACAGGCCCCCGCTTATAATACCCCAAATCCCCAATGGACTACCAAAAACGGATTGAGCGGCTATCCAACCTCCTGCGGACCGAGGAGCTCGAAGCGCTGGCGGTGCTCCCCGGGCCAAACCTGTTCTATCTCACCGGACTTTCCTTCCATCTGATGGAGCGCCCGGTGGTCGGCCTGTTCTCGGCCAGCGCCCCGCCCCGGCTCATTCTTCCTGAATTCGAAAAACCAAAGGCCGAGGCTGCGGCCGTAGCACTGGAGCTCTTTTCCTACGGCGAGCAAGAGGGGGCCAGCCTCTCCGCTTTTCAAGCCGCATTGAGCAGGATGCCGGCCGACGGCCGGGCAGTGGCAGTCGAGCCGCTGCGGGCCCGATTCCATGAGCTTGGTTTGCTCCAGGCTGCCTCGCCCCATACCCGGTTCGTCACGGGAGCCAGCCTGCTGGCAAGCCTTCGAATGGCGAAGGATTCGGCCGAACTGGCGGCTATCCGCCGGGCGATCGAGATCGCTCAGCAGGCCATGGACCAGACCGTCCCGTTGATCCGGCTCGGGATGACCGAACACGAACTAGCCTCCGAGTTGAACGTGCAGCTGCTGCGAGCAGGGTCCGAGCCGGAGATCCCCTTCAGCCCGATCGTCGCCACCGGGCCCAATTCGGCGCACCCGCACGCGGTCCCCGGGGACCGGCGGCTGGGCGCCGGAGAATTGCTTGTACTCGATTGGGGGGCGAGCGCTTCCGGCTATATCTCGGACCTCACTCGAACCTACGCGGTGGGAGAGATCAACCAGGAATTGGCCGAGGTTCATCGAGTCGTCGAGCAAGCCAACGCCGCGGGCCGGGCGGCGGTTGGGCCCGGTGTTCGCTGCGGCGAGGTCGACCGGGCGGCGCGGGCGGTGATTGCTTCGGCTGGATACGGGGAATTCTTCCTCCATCGGACCGGGCACGGAATCGGACTCGAGGCACATGAGCCCCCTTTCATCCGTGACGGCGAACCCACCGTGCTCGAGCCGGGGATGACCTTTACCATCGAGCCGGGGATCTACCTGGCCGGCCGTGGTGGAGTCCGGATAGAGGATAACGTCGTTGTCACTGCAGAGGGCAGCAGCAGCCTAACCAGCTCTCCGCGTGAGCTTAAGGTCGTCGGTTGAGGACGATCCTCCCGGGCGGGGAACCGTTCTTCTTCCTCGGGCATTCCGGCAGCGGATGCCTGCTGCTACATGGGCTGACCAGCGCTCCTCAGGAGATGCGCGGCCTGGGCGAGTATCTCGCGGGGCAGGGGCACACGGTGCTCGGGCTGCGTCTGCCGGCCCATGCCACCGAGCCCCAAGCGATGCTTCACTCCCGCTGGGAGGATTGGTTGGCGGCGGCCGAAGATGGCTACCACTTGCTCGAGAACAATGTACGCCAGGTCATCGTACTGGGGCTTTCGCTGGGCGGGGCGATCGGACTGCTCTTGGCATCCAGCCGGCCAATTGCCGGTGTGGTTGCCATGTCGACTCCCTATGAAGTCCCGCCCCAGCCTCGGCTGCGCTTTCTGAAGGCTCTACTCCGGCCGCTCGCATTGCTCGGTCGAGTAATGCCTTTCCTGCCGAAACTACCCCCCTGGGACTATCGAGACCGTGAAGCCGCGCGGAACCATCTCACCTATCCAGTCATGCCGGTCCGCGCCATCACCGAGACCGCCCGGCTGCTGACCGTGATGCGAGCGCGGTTGGGTGAAGTTCGGGTGCCCGTGCTGCTCATGCATTCGATTCACGATGGTGGAGTTTCTCCGGACAACGCCCGGTCGATTTTCGAGCGATTGGGGTCCGCAGAGAAGCGGCTGCTGTGGCTGGAGAACAGCGGACATGTGCTGACGGTGGAGCCGGCCCATCGGCAGGTGTATCAGTCCGCGGC
>CAYHSI010000363.1:0-1941 GCA_964359225.1 uncultured Anaerolineaceae bacterium | reverse complement strand
CAGCGCCGCCTTCTGTGGAGGATTGGATGTCTTTTACCGCTCCTTTTCCACCGAAATCAGGACGTTCTCCACAGGCACATACGCAGTTTTCCACAGGCAAAGCCTTGGGATGGAGTCAGAATCCTGCCTGTGGCAGAGGGTCCGGCTAGGCAGTACCAGCCCGCATCCGGCCGGAGAGGTAGCCGCGGCCTGGGGCAAAGAGGAAGATGAGGCCAAAGACCGCCGTTGCAACGAGCACAATGGCGGGGCCGGAGGTGACATCCAGGTAGTAGGAGGCATACAAGCCGATCACCCCGGAAGCGCCGCCGATCGCACCGGCCAGCAGCATCATCCGGGCCAGCCGACGGGTCAGCAGATAGGCGGCCGAGGCCGGAGTCACCAGCATGGCAACCACCAGCGCAATTCCAACGGCTTGGATAGAAATGACCACAACGACCGCTAGCAAGACATAAAGCAGATTGTTGAGGGTACGCACCGGCAGCTGCATGGTCGTTGCCAGCACTCGATCGAAGGAGAGCACCAGAAATTCTTTGTAGAAGAGCAGCACCGTGAGCAGCGCCACGATGCTCAAGCCCGCCATCAGGGCCAGGTCTGCCGGCGAGACGCCCAACAGATCTCCAAACAAGATATGGGCGAGGTCCACCGCGTAGCTGCGCTGGAGCGAGAGCAACACCACTCCCAGAGCCAGCGCGCCGGCGAACACAACTCCAATCGCACTGTCCTCCCGAATCGACGACGAGCTGCTGATGCCTCCGATGGCGAGCGCGGCCAGCACCCCGACGACCAGTGCGCCGATCGCCAGCGGCCAGCCGAGCAGGAAGGCCACGACGACTCCCGGGAGAATAATGTGGGCAAGTGCGTCCCCATAGAATGCCATCCCTCTGAGTACGACATAGCAGCCTAACACCGGGACCACCAGCCCGATCATTAGGGCCGCCAAGAGCCCGCGCAGCATGAAGGTGTAGGTCAACGGTTCGACCAGCCAGGTTATGAGCGTTTCCATGGCTAAATCACTGACGTCCCTCGTGGTGGGTATCTACCAGCAGCCGCCCATCGGCGAAGACATGCAGGTGCCCGCCATAGGCCTCGAGCAGGTTCTGGGGGGTAATCGTGGCCTGCGGCTCTCCAAAGGCGATCAAGCGGCGGTTGAGCAGCAGGACCTTATCGAAGTGGCCGCTGGCCAGGTTGAGATCATGAGTGGCGACCAGGACCGTAACCGGCCCGTGCCGCAGATCATTCAGGATCTCGAAGATGATCTCCTGGCTTGGCAGATCGAGGCCGGTCAACGGTTCGTCCAACAGCACGATGTCGGCTTGCTGGGCGACGGCCTGAGCCAGGAAGACCCGCTGCTGCTGGCCGGACGAGAGGCTTCCGATCGGTCGGGCGCGGTGGTCCTGCATCCCGACCCGGGTCAGGGCCGAGTCGACCATGGACCAGTCTGGGCGGCGCGGCCAGCGCAGCAAGCCAATCTCGCGGATCCGCCCCATCATGACGACTTCGGCGACCGAGACCGGGAAATCCAGATTGATTGTCGCCCGCTGGGGCAGGTATCCGACGCAGACATGCCTCCCCGGACCATGCCCGTGGATTTCGACGGTGCCGCCGGCGGGATGCAAGATGCCGGCAAGCACCTTGAATAGGGTGGTCTTCCCGGCTCCGTTGGGCCCGACCACCGCTACCCGCTCTCCGGCCGTCACCGTGAAGCTGACCTGCTCGAGCGCCAGATTGCCGTTGTAGCGCACCGACAGCCGGTCGGCCCGGATCGGTGGTGCCTGGGAATCATGCTGTTGAGGCAGACTCAGGGATAGTGAGCGCCTCGACCATCGCCCCGACCGTGTATTGCATCATCTCCAAATAGGTGGCAGCCGGGCCTCCGAGGACGCTCAATGAGTCGGTGTAGAGCGGAACCACGTCCACGCCCATATCTTGTGCAATCCGCTG
>CAYHSI010000362.1:0-1942 GCA_964359225.1 uncultured Anaerolineaceae bacterium | reverse complement strand
AGGTAACCGCGCACGACATCCCGGTAGAACAGATTGGTGGAGAACCCGTTCGGGAAGCCGGCCTCGGCGAGCAGGGCCTTGGCCGCCACTGGATCGAATTCATACCATTCGTCACCGGTGCAGCCATTCACAATGGCGCACGGGACGAAGTGGGACGCCACCTCCGACCCCCGCGGGTAGAAGGTGTCGACGATCCGCTGCCGGTCGATTCCTATGGCGACTGCCTGGCGGACCTTCACGTCGTCGAAGGGCTCAAAGCCGTTGTTCATCGCCAGGTAGAACGTATTCAGTGCAGGCCGCTCGATCAACTGGAGACTGGAGTCACCTTCGATAACCGCGAAGTCGTCTGGTCCCGGGTTGTCGATCCCGTCCACGGTCCCGGCCTGAAGCTCAAGAACTCTGGCGGCTGACTCGGTGCTCCAGCGGAACACCACCGTTCCCGCGTTAGCAGGCTCGCCCCAGTAGTCCTCGAACTGGGTGAAGGTGATGCTCTCGCCCCGGTTCCATTCGCCAACCCGGTATGGTCCGGTTCCCACCGGCGCTTCCAAACGCGCTCCGGCTTCGGTCGTAGCTTCGAGCCATTCCTGGGGATAGATCGAGAAGACACTGAAGGCCATCTTCGACAGGAACGCTGCGTCTGGCTTGCACATGTTAAAGACCACCGTGTGCTCGTCCGCAGCCACGATGCTGCTGAAGAAACCGCTACAGGCCGGATCCTCAAAAGTCAGGCCTTCAAAGGCCACCTCCTCGGCGGTCGGCTGTGACGGCACAGCGGTCGGCGCTACCACAGGCGGTGCCGTAGTCGGTTCCGCGGTTGGCTGCGCGCAGGAGCCCAGTGCAAAGCTCAAGAGAATGGCCAAGCCTACGAAAAGTACTTTTCTATTGCGAAACACTTCTTACTCCTCCTTGTGAGTTCTCATGGTCGCAATCGTGAATTGGTCGTTGACGTTTGTCGGTTTCTGCCTCCTGCCTCCTTTTCATAGCCCCCTCCTTGCGTCGAAGGCGACGTGGATGGAGCCATTTCAGGTTAACATGTGATTCTAGCCCCTGTACTGGGGTCCGTCAACCAGCATTTGTTGCGGATCCCGGGAGACCGCAACGGTTCGACCATCCGAACCCTGGCTTGCCGCTGTGGTATTACTATACATATCCGCGCCACTATTTGAGTCCAAGGGTTACTCCCGCACGTGAGCCAAAGCCCGCCAACCTCGCCCGCTAGCTCGCTATTGGAAATCAAAGGGCTGCGTACCTACTTCTACACCAATGACGGTGTGGTCAAGGCCGTCGACGGGGTGGATCTCACAGTTCAGCCAGGAGAAGTTTTTGGCCTGGTAGGGGAATCCGGCTGTGGGAAGACCGTGACCGGCCTCTCCATTCTTCGGTTGATCGAAGCCCCCGGCCGAATTGTAGAAGGCGCAGTGCATTTTGACGGCAAGGAACTGATAGCGCTGCGTGAGAGGGAGATGGCGGATCTGCGCGGCAAGAACATCTCCATGATCTTTCAGCAGCCGCGCTCGAGCCTCAATCCGGTGTTCACGATTGGCTCCCAAATCGCCGAGGTCTTTCAGATCCACGCCAAGCTGAAACGGCGGGAAGCCTGGCGGCGAGCGGTTGAGATGTTGCGCCTGGTGGGTATCCCCGACCCACGGCAGCGGGCCAAGTCCTATCCCCACGAGCTATCCGGCGGGCAGGCTCAGCGGGTCATGATTGCGATGGCCCTGGCCCTCGACCCGCAGCTGCTCATCGCCGATGAGCCGACTACCGCCCTGGATGTGACCATTCAAGCCCAGATCCTGGACTTGATGCGGGCGATGAGCAAGCGCAGCGAGACGGCCGTGATCCTGATCACCCACGATCTCGGGGTGATCGCTGAGATGGCAGCCCGGGTGGCGGTGATGTACGCCGGCCATATCGTCGAACAGGCCGACGTGGACAGCTTGTT
>CAYHSI010000361.1:0-1949 GCA_964359225.1 uncultured Anaerolineaceae bacterium | reverse complement strand
TAGAGGCAACTCAATGGACACCTGCGTGCCTTTCCCGGATTCGGAGGTCAGGCTGAGCCGAGCCCCGGCCAGTTGGGCGCGCTCCTGCATGCCAAGCAGGCCGTAGTGCCCCCGCGAAGCCAGGTCGGCGATGCGCTCGGTAGGCCGAAACCCTTCGCCGTCGTCCTGGATCTGAATTGTCAGCTTGTCCTCCGCGTACCGGAGCCGCAGAACAGCCTGGCTGGCCTTGGCGTGCCGCGCGACGTTGCTGAGCGCCTCTTGGACAATCCGGAACACGGCCAATTCGGCCTCCGGACTGAGGCGCCGCGGCCGCCCTTCGATCTTGAAGCCCACACTCACCGCCAGGTCGCGTTGGGCGTCTTTGGCAAGCATTTCGAGCGCTGGCACCAGGCCCAGGTCTTCAAGATACATCGGCCGCAAGGCGCCGGTGAGGCGACGGAGTTCCTGAATGCAGCGGACCACCTCCCGTCGCAAGCCATCCAGCTGGCTGGCAAGCTGCTCGTCAGCGGCTTGAAGCCCTCCGCCGAGCATCTGAATCCGGTGATCGATGGCGATCAAGTCTTGGATCGTCGCGTCGTGCAGTTCGCGGGCTAGCCGACGCCGCTCCTCCTCCTGGGCAAGGGTGATCGAGCCAATATAGCTCTGCAGCGCCTGATGAGCCGCCTGAATTCGCGCGGCCATGGTACTCAGTGAAGCTTGCAGCTGCCGGATTTCGGCGATCCCACCCACCGGGTCTGCCAGCCTGGGGTACTCGGATTCGGTCAGTTCTTCAGCTTGTTGCTGGAGCCTACGCAGCGGGCGGATGACCTGGCGCGCACCGAACCACAGCGCCATCAAGGTGACCAGCAGGCCCGGAACGAGAACCAGCGGTGCCGCCTGGGAGGCCTGCAGCGCCGGGCTGATCACGCTCTGCCAGGGTTCCTCCAAGACGAGCGCCCAACCCGTGGGCTGGACCGGGCTGAAGGCCACGACATGCTCACCATCTGCAGCCGGCAGAAAGTGTGAGCCGATCTCCCCACGCAAGGCAGCCTGAATCCCCGGATGCTCAGAGAGTGTCTCCTCAGGAGGGGACGGACCCACGCTCGCCAGCACAAGCCCGGCTGGACTGACCAGGTAAGCGCTGGCCTCGCTGGAGGCCACCACGGTCTCCAGCAAGGAGGCCCGCAGCAAAGAACGCATGGAAAAGACCCCCAATATGACCGTCTCGCCCTCTCTCGAGCCAACCATGCCCACTCCTTCACCGCGCTCGGCAAACGGCTCCGAAAAGCCGCTCTGGCCGGCGACGAGGGAAGCGAACCATGGGTGGAGCGGACGGATACTCCAGGTCTCTGCAGGAATAGAGCTGGCCAGCAGCCTGCCTTGCGGATCGAAGATGGCGAGCCCGCCGTCGAAATCTGGGAACAAGAAACTCGACTCAGCTAAAGCGGCCACAGGGGAACCTGCCTTGCTCGCGTGCAGGGCAAGCCCGCGCACGGCTGACTCGCGATGGTGAAGCTGCTCGGAGATCGCGGCTGCCGCAGCCCGGGCCGATCGCTCATCTCTTTCGGCCACGAGTTGGCGCATTGCCTGCTGATGGATGCGAATTCCAGCCAATGCGACGGCGAGCAAGACCAAGCTGAAAGGCAGGATGATCAGGCCGAGCAGCTGCAAGTGCAGCCCGCCGACGCGCAGCTTCATTCTTCGGGGAGTTGTCCGAGATCGGCAGGGAGCCAGCCGATGGAGACGGCGCGCATGACCGCTTCGGTCCGGCTGGAGGCCTGCAGTTTGTCGAAGGTTTTCGCCAGGTGGCCCTGGACCGTGCGATCGCTAATGCCCAACTGCAGCCCGATCGCTTTGTTGGTGAAGCCTTTGGCTGCGAGGCCGAGCACCTCGAGCTCCCGGTCGGTTGGGCGCTCTACCGGAGTAGTGAGGCTTCGGCCCGAGACCTGCGCCATCACCTTGCGGGCAAT
>CAYHSI010000360.1:0-1958 GCA_964359225.1 uncultured Anaerolineaceae bacterium | reverse complement strand
GAGACGGGACTTATGTGGCCGAACCCAAAATCGAGCGTCAGGCTGCACGCCTGACCTCGTTCACGGTCGGGATGCAGCGCCGCGGCTTGCAGCCTGGGGCCCGCATCGTGAGTTTGGAACAGCGACCGGTCGAGGCTTCGGTCGGGGCGCTGCTGCAGCTGCCGATCTCCGCTCCGGTGTATTCCCTGCTGCGGCTGCGCTCGATTAACCAGGAGCCGGTCATGCTTGAGCGCTACACGATCCCCATCCAGCGCTTTCCCGGGCTGGAACGGCACGACCTGGAACAGCGCTCGGTCTACGAGGTGTTTCAGACCGAGTATCAGGTCAAGGTAGAGCGCGCTCGCCAGAGTCTGGAGCCGGTCATCGCCACTGAGTTCGAGGCCGAGCTGCTCGCCATCCCGAGCGGTTCGCCCTTGATGCTCGAGCGGCGGCTGTCATTCGATTCGGAGGGGCGGCCGGTTGAACATGGCACCGACTTGTATCGGGGTGATCGATTCCGCTTCGTCACCGAGCTCGCTCCGCTGGAAATGTGAAGGGGAGGTTCGCCATGATTCGGAATCCCGTGACCCTGCTGACCGAAGAGCAAGTCGAGCGCATCCACGAAGCCTCGCTCGAGATTCTGGCCAACATCGGGCTGCTGGTCCGCAATGAGAAGGCCCGCCGCATTTTTGAGCAGCACGGCTGCCGGGTCGACTCCGAAACCCAGGTGGTTCGACTGCCCGGCGCGGTCGTCGAGGAGTTCCGGGCCTCCATCCCGCCCAGCTTCACTTTCGCGGGCCGCGACCCTCAGTTCGACCGGGTCATTCCCGCCGATGGGCCGTTGATCGTCACCGGCAGCTCGGCCCCCAACATCATCGATCCGCTGACCGGCCACGAGCGCCGGGCCCGCTCGGATGATATCGCTCGCATCGCCCACCTGGTCAACGAGCTGCCCGGCTTCGACATCTTCTCGATTTCGACTTTGGCCGACGATGCCCCGCCCGGACAATTTAGTGTGTCTCGCTTCTATCCGGCCCTCAAGTACTGCGCCAAACCACTCCGCGGGAGCGGCCCCCCGGAAGATACTCCCCAGATCCTGCAGCTGGCTTACCTGATCGCGGGAAGCGAAGCGGCCTACCGGGCGCATCCCTTCATCACCCACCATTACTGTCCGGTCGTCTCGCCGCTCACCATGGACTTCGACTCTACCGAAGTGATGATCTATTTCAGCGAGCAGGGCCTGCCCTGTTACCCCACCATCGTACCTAACGCCGGGCTGACCTCCCCGCTCACCCTGACCGGGACCCTGGCCCAGGGCAATGCGGAATTCCTGGCCGCGGCGGTGCTCGAGCAAATGGTCCGACCGGGGAAGCCAACCATCTACAGCAGCTTGCCGACCGTCGCCGACATGCGCACCGGCGCCTATGCGCCCGGCGGCATTGAGACTGGAATTCTGTTTATCGGAATCGCGCAGCTGGCCCGCTTCTACAACGTTCCGTGCGGCGGGTACATTGGCCTGACCAACGCCAAGCTCAACGATGCCCAGTCGGGATTCGAGACCGGGATGTCCACCCTGGGAGGCGTGCTGGCCGGGGTGGACATGCTGAATATGGCCGGGCTGCTGGACGCCCTGATGACCTTTGATTTCGGCAAGGCCTACATCGATCACGAGATTGCACTGATGCTGAAGAAGGTCAAGCGGGGTCTGGAGTTCAGCGAGCAGGAACTGGCCCTCGACGTGCTGGCCGAGGTCGGCCCGGCAGGGATGTTCGCCGATCACCTGCATAGCCTGGAACGAATGCGTACGACCGGATTGCTCCCCGAAGTGGCCGACCGGGATGCGCGGGCGCAGTGGCTAGAGAAGGGCGCCCTCGACTCGCAGGCCCGGGCGATGCGGGGAGTGCAGGACATTCTCACCCGGGAGAGCTCGGTCGTCTTTGCCCCGGAGGTCGATGCTCGAATTCGGGCCGAGTTCGTCG
>CAYHSI010000359.1:0-1984 GCA_964359225.1 uncultured Anaerolineaceae bacterium | reverse complement strand
CCATCGAGCCGCCCAGAGTCAGCTCGAGCGGGCCCTCTCGAGCTTGGAAACCCAGGTCCGGGAGCGAACCGACTTGGCCGAGATGGCTATCGATGGCGCATACCTGGAGGCCGAACAGTCTGACGCCCCGATCGACCCGAGCGCGCTCTTGAGCGCCGTGGAGTCAACCGCCGGACTACGGTTGGAGGCCAACGGAAAGGTCCGGCAACTGATCCGGGATGACCCGAACCGATTCCGGGCCTCGGTCCCCGAATTGATAGAGGCCAGCCTGGGGCTGCGGGTCTGGGCCGGACTGATCCAGACCTTGGAGAATCGAGTCGGCGAGAGTCTCAATCTACAGCTTCAAGAACCAATTGATTGGGACCGGGCCGAAGCCGAGCTGTTCTCGGCCTTAGCTCGGGTACAGGAGCGCCGGGCAGCCCAGGCGGTGGTTGACATTTCCCGCGAGCTCGAAACCCTGCTGCAGGGCGGCAAGTCAGTCGAGGGTCCACTTAAGACCCGCGCCCTGCTCCAGCTCAGCTACGCCCGGCAGACCTTGTTCGATTCGCGGAGCCACCAGGCCAGGGAAGTCATCATCCCGCGGCTCTCCTATGTCTACCACGCCGCGAGCGTGCTGAAGGGTCGCAATCCGGTGGAACTGAATGAGGCGATCCTGGCCCACCTCGAAGGGGCCCGCAAGTACCTGCAGCAGGCAATCGGCAGCAGCACCCTCGCTCAGATCCATCGGCAATTGTTCCTGGGGGTCGGCGACCGCTTGTGGGTCGATTACCTGACCGAGATGGAGGCCTTGCGGACCTCGATCGGACTCGAAGCCTATGGCCAGCGGGACCCGCTGGTCCAGTACAAGAGCCGGGCGGTCGATCTTTTCCGGGCGCTGCTCGGAAATATCCGGGCCGGAATTGTGGGCCGCCTGTTCAGGATCCAATTTGGGACACCCCAGCCGGCGGTCGCGGTCCGACCCGCAGTGGCCCAACCCGCTCCGAGCCCGGGCACCAAGTCTCGGCGCCGCAGGCGTCGGGGTCGCTAAGCCGCTCGTGCCGCCCAATAGCTCCCCGTTCGAGCTTCAGCAAGAGCTCGCGGTCTTGCCCAAGGTAGACCTGCACCGGCATCTGGAGGGCTCGCTACGGCTCAAGACCTTGCTCGAGGTTGCCCGGCAAGAGGATCTCGACCTGCCTCAAGAGGAAGCCGAGCTCAGGGAGCGGGTCCAAATCGCGGGGGAACAGCCCAAGACTCTCCCGAACTTCCTCTCCAAATTCCGCACCTTGCGCCAGATCTACCGGTCGCCTGAGATCATCCGCCGGGTGACTCGGGAGGCAATCGAAGATGCAGCCGAAGACCAAATCCGCTACTTGGAGCTGCGCTTCACGCCGGTGGCTCTCTCGCAGGCAAAGGATTTCCCACTGGCCGAGGTCGTGGATTGGGTAATTGAGTTTGCTACCGAGGCTGCCGAGCAGGTTGGGGTTCGAGTCGGTTTGATTGCCAGCGTCAACCGCCACGAACCCATTCGGCTGGCGGAGCGGGTGGTCGAGCTGGCCGTGGCTCGAATTGGGGACGGGATCGCTGGACTGGATCTGGCTGGAAACGAGGGTGAGTATCCGGCCGAGCCTTTCGTTTCCCTATTCCGATCGGCCCGGGCAGCCGGCCTCGGAATCACCGTGCACGCCGGTGAGTGGGCGGGTGCCGGCTCAGTCCTCCACGCGGTGAACGAGATGCAGGCTTCGCGGATCGGCCACGGGGTCCGGGTAATGGAAGACCCTCAGGCGGTGGAGGCGGCGCGGGCCGCCCGGACGGTGTTCGAAGTTTGTCTGACCAGCAACCTGCATTCGGGCGCCGTTTCCGACATGGGGATCCACCCGCTGGCGCAGATGATTGATTCGGGTTTGCAGGTCACCCTGAACACCGACGACCCCGGAATCTCCAACATTCGACTGAGCGACGAGTATTACACGGCGGTCGCTGAGCTCGGTCTCTCGATTGAGAGCCT
>CAYHSI010000358.1:0-1985 GCA_964359225.1 uncultured Anaerolineaceae bacterium | reverse complement strand
GCACCCATGGCAAGACCACCACCACCGCCATGATCGCCTGGGTCCTGAGCGAGGCGGGATTGCAGCCGAGCTTCATCATCGGCGGGATCCCGGCCGATTTCGGGGTCAATGCCCGGCACGGCGCCGGCCGCCACTTCGTGATCGAAGCCGATGAATACGATCGGACGTTCTTGGCCCTGCAGCCGTTCCTGGCGGTGGTCACCAACGTCGAGCACGACCATCCAGACTATTACCGAACCGCCGCCGAGTTCCGGGCGGCCTTCGAGCAATTCGTGAGCCAGATTCAGGAGACCCTGATCGTGTGTGTCGACGATCCGGTAGCCGCCGAGCTGAGCGCGCCCGGCCTGCGTCGGATCACTTATGGTCTGAGCCCGGCCGCCGAGTGGCGGGCCGAGGAGATCCGGGACAACGCGGCCGGCGGGTCGGATTTTCTGGCCCTGCGCGGCGAGGAGCTGATGGGTCTGGTCCGGCTGCGGCTGCCGGGTCTGCACAACGTGCGCAATGCGCTGGCCGCCATTGCGGCGGTCGATCCGTTAGGCGTGGGATTCGGCGCGGCCCGTTCGGCCCTGGCCAAGTTTCGCGGGGTCGGACGGCGATTCGAGATTCTGGGCGAAGCCCAGGGTGTGACGGTGATCGACGACTACGCCCACCATCCGAGCGAGATCGAGGCCACCCTGCAGGCCGCCCGCCAGCGATTTCCGCAGGCCGATCTGTGGGCGGTCTTTCAACCGCACACCTACAGCCGGACCAAGGCCTTCGCCGATCGACTGGCGCACGCCTTCGGCGCGGCCGATCACGTGATCGTTGTGGACATCTACGCCTCCCGCGAGGCGCTCGATCCGGAAGTGAGCGCCGGTCGGCTGGCGACCCAAATCGAGGGGAAAGATGTGCGATTCATCCCAGAGCTGGAACGAGCGGCGGAACGGCTGATCGCGGAGATCGTACCCGGATCGGTCGTGCTCACCCTCAGCGCTGGCGATGGAAATCGGGTGGGGAGGCTCGTCTTGATGAGCCTCGAATCACAGTCGAGAGGAGAGCAGCATGCTTGAGTCAAGTAGTGCCCGGCGGGTCCTCGATCAGGATCGCAAGGTGCAGTTGAAGATGCGCCTCGCGCTCAAACGGCTCCATGGGCAGATGCCGTCCCGGCCGCTGGTGCTGGACCCGGACGGAACGCCCGAGCCGGAAGTGCTCGGCCGCCTGATCGCCAAAGTTCGCAAGCTGTGATTCTTGTCCGGCGACACGGACAAGCAGCTGCGGCAGGCGTTCCCGGAGGGGCTGCAGGCCGACGCCCCGCTGGCACCCTACACCGCGGCCCGCATCGGCGGTCCGGCCGAGTACCTGCTGACCGTCCGCACGGCAGCCGAGTTGGAGTCGGCGGCCCGCCGGCTGTGGGAGCTGCAAATCGAGTTTCGGGTGTTGGGAGGCGGCTCCAACGTATTGATTGCGGATGCCGGAGTGCAGGGAGTAGTGGTGCTTAATCAGGCCCGGGCGGTGAGCTTCGAGACCGAGCCCGAGCTTCGGGTGTGGGCCGAGTCCGGCGCCAGCCTGGGCGGGACTGCCCGCCGGGCGGCCGACCGTGGACTGTCGGGCCTCGAGTGGGCCGCGACCGTACCGGGCAGTGTCGGTGGAGCGCTGGTCGGCAACGCCGGTGCGCACGGTGGAGACATCGCCGGCACGTTGGAGCAGGCGGCGATCGTGGATCGCCGCGGTGACCGGCGCGACTGGAGCGTGACTGAGTTGGAGTACGGATACCGCACGAGCTGGTTGAAACGCAATCCGGGGGAGGCCGTGGTGCTGAGCGGCCAATTTCGAGTCGTTCAGTCCGAACCCGGTGCGGTTCGGGAGCGGATGGCCGAGTTCAACCAGTACCGCCAGCGCACCCAGCCAACCGGGGCAAGTCTGGGTTCAATGTTCAAGAACCCGACCGGCGAGTCGGCCGGCCGACTGATCGAGGCGGCCGGATTGAAAGGCACCCGGCAAGGGGC
>CAYHSI010000357.1:0-1993 GCA_964359225.1 uncultured Anaerolineaceae bacterium | reverse complement strand
CTCCCATGGTGCCAGCCCCCAGCACCCCGATTGGCTTGTTCGCGGTCTCGCTCATGGAGTTGGCAATTCAGAAACAATGCCCCGCCGGAGCGGGGCCGCGGGCAACCTAGCCGGCCCCCCAAATCCTGAAATCCTGCAGGATCGACCCCCCGATGAACTCCCGCAGGATCGAGTTATCTGGAATCCGGGATGATTCCACCGGGACGAACCACTCCAGAAACGAGAGCAGCCGCTTAGCCTCCACGTGCTCGCTGGTCCCGAAGGTGACCTGGCGAAGCAGTGGCTCGGCCAATGGAGCGAGCGCCGCGCCTTCGTACACCAAAGCCGAATTGAACATCATGTCGGCGTTCTCTTGATAGGGAAAAATGTACAGCTTCTCCCCCCGGCGAACCGACTCCCAGCGGGCGATGGTCTCAGCCGCGGTCTTTCCGCGCTGGGAGGCGTCCCGCACCAGGCGCCGGGCAAGCCGGATGTCGGTCGTCGAGATCCGATTGTAGCGATCCAGGTTCAGTTGAGTCAGCGGCGACGCATAGAGCCGAATCGCACTCTCGCCGGGAATCTCCGGAAGCAGAGCCGGGTTCAATCCATGAATCCCTTCCAAGATGATGATGTGGGCTTTCGAGATCTGGACGACCTCGCCTTCCATTTGGCGACCTGCGACGAAGTCATAGTGTGGGAGCTGCACCCGTTGTCCCGCAATCAACTGACCCAGGTCGTGATTCAGCCGGTCCAGATCGAGGGCATCCAGGCGCTCGTAATCGTAATCTCCCTGCTCGTCGCGGGGGGTCTTTTCCCGATCGACGAAGAAGTTGTCTAGCCCGATCGGGAGCGGCGAGATTCCCAGCGCCAGCAGCTGGATCGAGAGCCGCTTGGAGAAGGTGGTCTTGCCGGAGGCCGAGGGGCCGGCGATGAGAACCAGCCGTGCCGCTTCTCCCCTATCGTGGATCTGGGCCGCCATCTCGCCGATCCGATGCTCGTGCAGCGCTTCCGATACCAGGATCAGTTCCCGAGTCCGGCCCTGTTGGATGGCGTCGTTGAGCGCGCCGACGCTCGAGACTCCAAGGGTCTCAATCCAGTCGCTGTATTGTTCGAAGGTCGCCAGCAGCTTGGGATAGTGGGGCGGCGGCAGGACTTCGGTCGGGCTCTCCCGCTTGGGAAACTGCAGGGTAAACCCTTCGTTTGCGGGACTGAGGGCGAACCAGGTCAGGAACCCGGTGCTGGGCACCATGTAACCATGGTGGTAATCGCGGAATTGGCCCATCTGGTACATGATCAAGTAGGGCTTCCGTCGGTTGGCAAGTAGGCGGGCCTTGTCAGTGAAACCCTTCGCCTCGAAGTGGTCGATCGCCTCTTGCAGCGGAACCTGAGTCTTCAAGAAAGGGAGATCCTGCCGAACAAACTCCCGCATCCGGCCGTCCAACCGTCTCAGTTCGCTTTCCGACAGCTGGGGACGGTCTTTCACCTGACAGTGGTATCCGCCGTGGGCCACCGAATGCTCGACCTCCAACCGCTCGCCAGGGTGAAGCTCCTCGAAAGTGGCCGCTAACAAGAAAGTGAGCGAGCGGCGGTAGATCCGCATTCCGTCTTCCTCCGCCATGCTGACCGGGCGGACTTGGGATTCCATCTCGATCGAGTAGGTCAGCTCGCGCAGCTCGCCGTTGACGATTGCGCCAACGATGGGCGCCTCGGACTGGTCTTGCTCCCGCAGGAACGCCTGCAAGGTCAGCCCGCGTTCCCCTTCCAACACCCGTCCTCCCGGCAAGTGAATCTGAACCGAGGGCCGGGCAATGGATTCGTGGACCTCTTGCTCCGCGATGGTTTGGGCCATGTCTGTGTGAAAAGGGTAGCGATTCTACCGCATGCTAGAGTAGGGCCGGCCTCGTCAAGAATCTACTGAGCCAGATGGCCTAGACTGAGTAGACTGATTTGCCCTCACGGCCTTGGCTGGAGGGGACCCGAGGCATGCCACACCAGACGGCAGGGCGCCGGACCA
>CAYHSI010000356.1:0-2011 GCA_964359225.1 uncultured Anaerolineaceae bacterium | reverse complement strand
CCATCGCCCGAGCGATCGTGTCGAGCTGCGCTTCGCTGATCCATCGCTGCGGCGCCGGCTCGGCCGCCAAGACAGTCTCCCAAATCGGTTCAGCTTCTATGCCGGCCATCAGTCGTGAGGCCTCTCGGCCAAACAGCTGGGCGATCCGCGGGTCGTAGACCTTCGCGCTTCTCTCTTGTACGACCGCTTTCGCGGCCTCAATGCCCCCGATCCTATGGAAGATCTCAACATCACCTGCCATGTGAGCGATTCGTGCAGCAAGTGCCTTCTCCCCGTGCCTGAGTCTTGCAGGTTCCCCTCGACCATCCCAGCGTTCGTGCATTTGGCCAAGAGAGTTTTGGATGTTGGGCTCGAAACCCAGCATCTCACCGAAGGATCTGCAGATCTCGTGGCAGGCGACTGAGGCCTGGTGCCATTCGCGCTGCCCAGAGATCAGCGCCAACACGATCTTCTGTGCCCGCCGCAGCGATGGGTCTCCATGGCCAACGTGCTGAAACAAGAACACGGCGGCGTCAACCCGCCGCCTAGAGTCTAGCGTCGCCGCATGCGAGGCTGCAGTAATCTCATCCTGAAACCATGGCGTAAACTCCTGCAGCTTGATCGTACAGCCAACTGAGCATACGAGTGCCACGTAGTACACCTCGGCTAGCTCACGATCGGTCAGGCCGAGCGACTCTCCAAGCCGAACCGCCAACAGGCATCTGCGCAGTGCGTGATCCATGGGCTGGCCCATTCCAAGGTCCGTGGCGAGTGAAAGCGCAGCGATCGCTTCTGCCAGGCGGACTCTCGGGCCCGCTAATTCAGTGTAGGACATGGGTTGTTGATCCTGCTTTGACAGGCGAGTAGAGAGCTAAGTTCATTCAAGTAACCGTCAGGTGCTTGGATGATGTTAACACGGTGACGAACCGATCGCGGCGAGGCGAGCTAGTCGAGCCGTCAGTAAACCCGACATGCTCTCCTGACGGCAGCCAAAAGTCTCGGCTGACCTTCCTAGACTCGATGTCCCATCGAGATGAGCCGCACCGTACGAAGCTTCCTTAGATCGCCAGGATAGATCATACCGCGCCGAGGCCGCAACTAGGGCTCCCGCAAGCAGGGTTGCCGAGGCCCCCGCTGTTCATCTGCCAAACCCTCACTCTTGTGCGAGGTACTCAGCGAAGAACTGATGTACATCACTCCAAAACTCACCGATTTCGAAAAACATCAAATGACCGTCGTTTCCGAAGGGAGGATACAGGATCAGCTCGACCTGCTTCCCTGCGGAATCCAATGCGTCCCGCACCATCTGGCTCAACTGAACGTGATTGGCCTGAACAACATCGTTTTCGGCGACCAAGATCAATACCGGAGCCGACACCATGGCCGCTTCCGAAAGAGACTGTTGGAGGTCGTCCTGTCCTCCCGGCGCCGGGGCCATGAGCACAATGGCCCGGAAATAGGGCCTGCGGGCCGCAGAAATAAAGGTCAGCAGGCATCCCCGCGAGAATCACATGATTCCTAGGCGGCGCGGTTCGCCAAAGTCCAGACTCAGAACGTACTCAACTGCCGCCAAGACATCGTCGAGGTGTCCCTCCAGTTCTCGGGTTGATCGGCGAATTGGCGAGAACCCGACCATACCATCCCGGGCAAGTGCTTCGCAAGTTTCTCGAGGGGCGCCGCCGATCACCTCTCCCAGACCACCGTGGTTGTAGACGACAGCCGGAAATGGGCCGGTCCCGCGTGGGATGCATAGGGTTCCCTCCAACTCCAGCGTTCCGCTTCGGTAGCTGACTTCTTTAGTTCCGGCGGTGGGTTGCACAGGTGGAGAGGTAACCGCCGGTTCGAGGGTTGCCGAGCTTGGCGAAGGAGATTGTAGGGTCGTTTGAGTTGGGGTGTTCGATGCCGGGAGTACCTGGGTCACCGACGTCGGGCCGAGGTCACTACCGGCGCGACGTGGTTCAGGCTGCCTTGCGCGGCAGCCACTGACCACGAGTACCATCAGAAACAGTGCGGAGACGCCTGCCTTCATCGT
>CAYHSI010000355.1:0-2025 GCA_964359225.1 uncultured Anaerolineaceae bacterium | reverse complement strand
CACCAGCCGTCGACCAAGCTGCAGTTATGCAACACCCCTGCGATCGTCGCCTCTGGAAGGAGCACGGTTTGCTCTTCGAGCTTGAAGGCCTCGTCGCAGCCGGAATTGTCCGCCACCCAGCCGCACAGCGCCTGCTGCCGCTCGACGCTGGGATGCTCCTCGCAGGTGTGGACGATCAGGCAGACGTCGGCCAAGCCGTCCAATGGATCGACGTGAGTGAGGGTCCAGACATCGTGGTCAGGATCCCGCACTTCGACGAAGACCGTGGTTGTGCGATCGGGGCCTAGATACTCAGCAACCGCGGGAAGGGTGAGAAAGGCAGCAAACAGGAAAGCGACGAAAACGAGGAGAGCTCGCCGCGGAAGCAGGATTGTCCGCGGGCGCACAGCGGGCTGCATACGTACCCCCGTAAGTGGAGCCCCCTCCAGACCAGCCGGGGTGTTGCCGGAGTCCCATCATACGGGAGGAATCGCGGCGAATCAACGCCCAGTGTGTGAAAGGATGCACAAAACGACAGTTTTCAGAGGTATGCAGCTGGCCAGTTGAGGTAGAGAGAAGCGACTCAAGCCGGCGCCACCGCCGCAAACCACTTGTGCACCGGAAGCATGGCTCGGCAGTGCTTCAGGCAGGCCTCGATCAGCTTCGCCGAGCCGAGCTCGGCCGGCTTCAGCGTCGGCGAGCGCACCCAGAGGCCTTTGTAGCGTAGCAGGTCGCCCCGCGGATGATCCGGATCATAGCCGGGCGGAACTCGCTTGAGCTGCTCACCTCCCACCTCGTAGTCACCCGCCTTCTGGAGCTTGTCGAGCGCCTGCTGCAGGGCGCGGCCGGTGCGATCGTCGGCCACCGCGTCCCGAAAGGCAGCCAGGTACGGCTTATCGAAGTCGTGGTGACCGGCGTACAGCACGGCTCCCTCGGCATCCATGAAGAAGTGGAACCCGCTGCCACCCTTACCGACCCCCTCCCACCAGTTGATGCCGATATGGGTCTTGTAGGGGGTCTTGTCTTTGCTGAAGCGGATGTCGCGGTAGATCCGCATCAGCGAGCCTCCATTGGGGCGCGCCGCGTAGCTGATGCCCGGGATGATCGACTTGAGTCGCTCACCCAGCTCGACGACCATTGCCAGCGCAGGCGCCTGGAGATTATCCAGATACTCTTGCTTGTGCTTCTCGAACCAGGGGCGGTTGTTGTTCTTCGCCAGCTTGCGGAACCACTCGAATCCAGCGGCCGGAAATCCCTCGAACTTGTCCATGATGGGAGCTCCTTCGGCGAGCCGCGCCATTATTCCGGCTTGGCGACGCGCCGTCAAGGCTTGGCCGCGGAACTGTGGCAGAATCGCACTCACCGGAGGCCGGATGGCGCAGCGCTACGGGAACATCGTCGGCTGGGGCAAGTACCTCCCCGAGCGGGTGCTGACCAACGCGGACCTGGAGCAGATGGTCGACACCAGCGACGAGTGGATCGTCAGCCGGACCGGGATTCGGGAGCGGCGGATTGTCTCGGAGGGGGAGACCACTTCTCATCTTGCAATCGAGGCCTCCCGCCAGGCGCTCGAGATGGCCGGCGTTCGGGCCCGCGATCTCGGCCTGATCATTGTCGCCACCTCCAGCCCGGACTACCTCACCCCGCCGATCTCCTCCCAAGTGCAGCACGCGCTGGGCGCCAAAGACGTCGGAGCCTTCACTCTGGTCGCAGGCTGCCCGGGCTTTGTGTACGGATTGGCCACCGCCCAGCAGTTCATCGCCTCCGGCGCCTGCGACACCATCCTGGTGGTGGGGGTCGAGATCATCAGCCGCTTCATTGACTACACCGACCGCTCGACTTGTGTGCTGTTTGGCGATGGCGCCGGCGCGGTCGTTCTGCAAGTCAGCGAGCAGCCCTCCGGGGTGCTCTCCTTCGTGCTCGGCTCGGACGGCTCGGGCGCCCAACACCTGATCTTGCCCGGCGGCGGGACCAAGGCTCCGCCCACCCACGAGACGATCGAGGCCGGTTTGCAGTTTCTAAGAATGGATGGCAAGCAGGTGTTCC
>CAYHSI010000354.1:710-2031 GCA_964359225.1 uncultured Anaerolineaceae bacterium | reverse complement strand
TGACGACAGCGGCGCACAACTCTACCTGGCCACCAAGCTCGCCCAATTCCGGGCACGTGCACTCGATTCGTTGGATGCGGCCGGCGGTGCCCAGCCGGCGAAAAACCAACTCGCAGAGCTCATCTGCTCGCTCGTCCCCTCGTTTGAAGCCATCCCCAATTACGGATGACCCGCGCCGCGCTGGCTAGGCTGCGCATCGTTTTCCCATTCATCCTGGCAGCTATGTCGCTGGCGCTGTTGGCTTGGGCCGCCTCGCTCCAGGTTCGCCGCGGCTACGATGGCCTGGCGTTGAATCCGCTTTCGGGTGAGATCTTGACCGTGGATCCGCGGGGCCCAACTGCCGGGCTGCTGCGAGCCGGAGATTTGGTGCCTCGGATCCAGGGCGTCCCAACCGTGATGGCCTCCCCGCTTTTCTCCGACCTGTTTCCAGGCGAGGAAGTGATGTTCGTTATCCAGCGGGACGGGGCTGAGTTCAGTACTTCGTTCCGGATGGCTAGCCCACCTGCCCGGGTGCTAGTACAGCGCCTGGTTCCGCTGACGGTCGCGGCGGCCTTTTGGGTGATCGGAACGGCCGTGCTGGCTTTCGGCCAGGCTGGGGCCGAGGCCCGGCCGTTCTTTCGGTTTTGCCTGGTGGCCAGTGGCGTGTTGGGAACCGGTTCGATCTCGACCGCCGGACCGATTTGGAGCTCGACCGTGTTCAACATCTTGCTCTGGTTCGCGGGTCCGATCGCGGTCGATCTGCATCTGCGGTTCCCCGAGGCCCGCCGGCATTCGCGTGCACTGTCGGCCGTGCTCTATGGAGGGGCCATCCTGGGCAGCCTGCCCTTCCTACTGCTCGGCGCTACCGGAGTTCGGGCTAGCGCCTGGAGCCAACTGGTGTTCAGCGCCGGCCGACTCTTCCTCTCCGGAAACCTGCTGCTGGTCGTATGGCTGCTGCTCAGCTCGTACCGCCGGGCGACCAGCGTGCAAGCTCGCCAGCGGATCCGGTTGGTGGCGCTCGGCGGGGGCGCAGGAATGCTGCTGGTCATCGTGCTCAGCATTTTGCCCGGGGCACTGACCGCCCGGCCGCTCGTCCCCTACGAAGTCTCCTTCGCCTTCCTGATCGCGGTGCCAGCCTCCTACGGCTACGCCATCGCCCGTCACCGCTTGATCCGGCTGGAACAATTCCTGAGCCGAGGGGCAGCCTACACCCTGGTGTTCGCCCTGCTAGCTGCGATTTATCTCGGGGTGACCACCGCCCTCGATCGACTGTTCTCCGCCGAGCTGCTCATGCAGCCGCTGATCAATATGCTAGTTATCCTGCTGTTGGCCGCGACCGCGG
>CAYHSI010000354.1:0-700 GCA_964359225.1 uncultured Anaerolineaceae bacterium | reverse complement strand
CCGGGCGACTGGCTGGCGCAAATGATGACCGCCGCCGGGCTGACGCTGGCAGTGGGACTGGCTTTCGAGCGCACGAAAAACTCTTTACAAAGGTTGGTGGACCGTCTCTTCTATGGCGGCTGGTACGACTACCGATCGGCTGTAGCGCGGATTACCAAAGGTTTGGAAGAACACAAGAGCAGCGAGGAGTTGGCCGCTACCTTGAGCACCCGGTTGCAGGCCACGCTGCGGCTCGAGCGGGCCTGCGTTTTCGTCCCGACCCGGGACGGATCGCTGGTCCCGAGCGGCTGCAACCTGCCCGGCAGCGCCGATCCGTCCGACCCGCTGACCCTGCCCGCACAAGGCGAAGTGGTGCAGTATCTGAAGATGAACCCGCGGCCGGTCTCGACCGAGGCGCTGGTCCAGTCTCTCCAGAATCGGCCACTCACCAAAGGCGAGCGCGGCGCGCTGCAAGCCACCCGCGACTGCCTGCTGGTGCCGGTCGCCGGCAGCGACGGGCTCTTAGCGCTGATGGCGCTCGGGCGCCACCGAGGCGGCGAGGGATTCAGCGCCGAAGACCTGGATATCCTGGATCTGGTCGCCCGGCATGCCGGGGCCGCCATCGAGAATGTGCGACTCACCGGCGAGGTGCGGCGGCACGTGGTCGAGGTCGAGCAGCTCCACAAGCGACTGCTGCGAGCCCGCGAAGAGGAGCGCAAGT
>CAYHSI010000353.1:0-2045 GCA_964359225.1 uncultured Anaerolineaceae bacterium | reverse complement strand
AAGCAAGTGTGCCGCGGGGAGGTCAGGCTCGAGGGCAAGGGCCAGCTCAAACTCACCCAGGGCTCGTTCGGATTGGCCGGACTGAAGCGCGAAGACGCCGGCCCGCAATTGCTCGGCGAGTCCAATGGAGGCCGGAGTGGGCGCCAGAGCAAGAAGCAGTCCCATCGATAGCGCGAGCTGGACCGCGCGAGGGCGGAGCCATCCCATGCCCGGGGATTATAGCGGCGGGCACCGTGCAGTCTAGCAAGGTCCCAAGGCTATAATTGCGGGCGAATTTGCAGGAGACTGCCGGCATGGACTTCAGCCTGGGGCCAGAACACGAGATGGTCCAGAAGATGGTGCGCGAATTTGCGCAGAAGGAAATCGCTCCCTCGATTCAGGAGTGGGACCGCAAGCAGCAGATGGCTCCCCAAGTACTGCCCAGGATGGGCGAGCTCGGGATCCTCGGGATCTGCTTCCCGGTCAGCCTTGGGGGTCAGGGGATGGATTTCATCTCCCTGGGTCTGGCCTGCGAAGAATTGGAGGCAGTTGATACGACCCTCCGGGTCGTAATGTCGGTACACGTCGGTCTCTGTGGGCTCAGCCTGTTGCAGTGGGGAACCGAGGCCCAGCAAGCTGAGTTCCTCATTCCCCTGGCCCGAGGGGAGAAGATCGGCTGCGGAGCATTCTCGGAATCTGGCGCGGGGTCGGATGTGGCGAACCTTCAAACAACCGCCAAGCAGGATGGGTCCGACTACATCCTGAACGGCGAGAAGATGTGGATTTCCCTCGCCAGCAAGGCGGACTTCGCCCTGCTCACCGCCCGCACCGATCCGAACCCCAAGCGGCGCAGCCAGGGGCTCTCCTCCTTTATTGTGGATCTGCACAGCAAGGGGGTTACGACGGGAGATATCAAGGGGAAGCTCGGGGTCCGGGCGGGCTCGACCGGATGGATTTCTATGCAGGACGTTCGGGTGCCCGCGGCCAGCCGCCTCGGCGAGCACGGCGAGGGATTCAAGATCACCATGTCGGCCTTCGACAGCGGTCGCTATACGGTAGCCGCCGGAGCTGCCGGGCTGATTCGGGCCTGCCTGGAAGCCAGCGTGGCATACGCCAAAGATCGCAAAGCGTTTGGGCAGCCGATTGCCGAACATCAACTGGTCCAGGCCAAGATCGCCCGGATGGCGAGCGACTATGAGATCGCCAAGCTGCTCTATATGAAGGTTGGCTGGCTGAAGAACCAAGGGGTTCGGAACACGGTTGAGACCTCCAGGGCGAAGCAGTTCGCCACCGATGCCTCTTTCCATGCGGCCTCCGAGGCGATCGCAGTGCATGGAAGCTATGGTTACAGTGATGAATTCCCAGTGGAGCGCTATTTGCGCAATGCGCGAGGCGCAATGATTTACGAAGGGACCAATGAGATCCACTCGCTGATCCAAGCCGGGTATGCGCTTGGGAATCGCACCGATAAGGCATTGCGCCGCGAGATGCCGGCCTACGAGCCACAGCGGTGGCAGGCCGAGGGTGCCCGGATCCGGGAGGCGACCTAGGAGTCTTCCCGACTCCACGCTTTGCCGGCGCGGCCCGCGCCGAGCTCGGCTGGCCTCACTACGGAGTGTTGCACCTGGCCTGTGGATCTTGGCGCCCGGATTTGGCGCGCAGGGAGGGATCTCGGGCCGGCGGTCCGGGCTGGGCGAGTTATGCAGTCGAAGCTGCTGCTCACGGAGAGGCGGTCGCTGAAAACTGGCGTCTGGTCACCCTTCTGACACGCGTGGGGGAACCGGTCGAACCGGCCATAGCGCTTCGAAGGCTAGTCCAGTGGGCTGCCCACGACCAGGGCGCCCCGGTTCAGGACGTGGGTGTAGCCCTGTCCTGAGCGAAGCCGAAGGGATCATAGTGGTCTTCACGTCCTTATGGCCCAGGAGTTCCTGGAGGGTGCGGATGTCATAGCCCGCTTTAGAGATCCCTACCTTTCGGGCAGCCGTTCTGACTGCTCGCTGCAGGGCAGTTTCATCAGCGTGGTGGCGGCGGATGATGCCGGTGCGCGGGTCGGTGGAGAGGCGATC
>CAYHSI010000352.1:0-2052 GCA_964359225.1 uncultured Anaerolineaceae bacterium | reverse complement strand
CCGCAAATCAGAATGTTGTCATGGTGAGCGATGAAGCAGCACATCGCGAGTTCCCCTGGCCTGCGGCTAGGGCAGGCTGCACCGAGGTGCGATTGATTCCTGGCGCAGCCGAGAAGTCGAAGTGGGCCAGGCTCTTCTGGCTGTCGCAGCCGGATTGGGCGAAATGCCTGGCCAAGCGGGTCTGGCTGCGACGCTCCAGTTCGTCGTCCAGGAGGAGAGCTAACCTGCCCTGGACCGGCAGGCCAGGGGAACTCGACCGGGGTGAGCTGGCGCTCCGTGGCCTGCCTGCGCCTGTGCCGCAGGCACAGGTGGGCCGCTCGGACATCGAGGGTGAACACCATGGCCGAGAGCCTGAGCTGGCGCAGTTTGGGAAGGAGCGGATGGCTGATCATCTCCTGCTCCCTTCAACCGGGGCAAAGAAGTCAGCGCCTGATCGGGCAAAGGTAAAGGTGCGCGGCGGGTAACTGACCAAGG
The DNA here is from genome assembly GCA_964359225.1 of uncultured Anaerolineaceae bacterium. GTDB lineage: Bacteria > Chloroflexota > Anaerolineae > Anaerolineales > E44-bin32 > JADFRG01. Next base: position 1,578 of record CAYHSI010000352.1, on the reverse strand, counting down.
CCTCGGGCAGCGGCTCCTGGTCGAGGGCCGCATTCAGGATCTGCTTGATCCGTCGGTAGCGCACATCGCCAAAGTACAACGCTCGGGCACAGGCTGCCTCCAGCCGACTTGGGCCAACCGTGTCTTGCAGGCGGAGGATCGCCTGGACAGCCCGCAGGCGATCGAGGGGTCGCTCGGCCAGCAGCGTCTCGACCAGCTGGCTTGTCGCCGCTCCAACCTTGGCAGCCATGGCGCAGCAGCGCTCGGGTGTCCGTTCCAAGTAGGCGGCCTTGGCGGCAGGGTAATGCTCCAGACGAGTGTGCCATTGACCGGGATCCAAGCTCCGCTCGTGGCTGGCCACCAGCTCCCCTGGCCTGCGGCTAGGGCAGGCTGCCCCGCGAAAAGCTGGACCATCCGCTCACCGATGTAAGCGTCCAGGGTCTGGCCGACGTAGCGACAAGGCACCGAATAGAAGCTGCCGGCGATGACCACCTGGCAGTCCGGGTGGACGTTCACCGGCCGTACCTCACACAGGCTAAAGGGTTGCGAGGCAAGGGGTAGAAGGGCAGCTTGCTCATGCTTGAGGAACAGCCGCAGGGGAGGCTGGTGGGTGGTGCCATGCTCGCGGGTTCCGGCAGTCTCGCGGACCCAGACCCCAAGTGCCGGTTGGCGACCAGGATGTCCGCGAACACCTGGCCCGCCATGAAGTTGCGCTGCAGGTAATGGACCCCACTCTCCACATTTGCCCTTGTGACGGGCCGTATGGGGCTTGGTGGAACTGATCACGAGGCCATGGTGCTGGGCCATGCGGCGGTAGGCTTCGCCCAGCACCGGGTCGTAGACCAGCGCTTGGGCCACAGCCGCCTTGAGATTGTCCGGCACGATCCGCCGGGGAACACCGCCCCAACTCTCGAGGGCCCGCCGGTGCGGGGCGATCCAGGTCGGCACCTTCCCTGGACTGTCCGTCCAGGACAGGCTGGTCGAACACCAGTTCGGCATACTGATGGCGGCTGCAGCTCAGGGTGGCGACAAACGCATAGGCAGGGCGCAAGCGATCCGTCACTGGGTCGTACAAGCTTCCCACTGGACCAAAGTCGACTTGGACTTCTTCACCCGGCGCCGTCTGCACCCGCACCACCACCCGCGGCTCGGGCGGCCGCAGGCGGTGCACATAGCGGCGGACGGACGAGTAACTTCCGCTGAAGCCATGGTCAGCGCGCAGGCGCTGGAAGATCGCCACCCTCTCCACCTGCTGATCGAGGAGCTGCTGCACCACCTCGCCATAGGGCTCAACGCTCGAGGCGATCCGAGGCGGACGCGGACATTCTCCTAAGGCGGCCCGGATCGCCTCGTCCTCGGGCATCGTAGAACCCGGCTCGAGAAAACCCTGCCGCTGGGCAAGCTCACGGTAACGATGGACGGTAATCCGTGAAATCCTCAAATCCCTGGAGATGCGCCGCTCGCTTTCTCCGGCGCGCAAGCGATGAATCAAGTCGCGGCGATAGTTCAACTGTAGACGCTCCATCCCATCCTCCTCCAAGCCGCGTTGGCTGGAGGAGTCTAGCCGCCCGTCTTTCAGGCCGGGTGGTACACATCGGG
>CAYHSI010000351.1:0-2052 GCA_964359225.1 uncultured Anaerolineaceae bacterium | reverse complement strand
AAACCGGTCAGCGACTCGCGGGTCACCCTCAGCCAGCTCATGCAGCCTCAATTCGCCAACTTGCGGGGAGCGGTCCATGGTGGCTGGATCATGAAACTCGCCGATGAAGCCGGCGGCCTCGCCGCCGCCCGACACGCCCAGAAACCTGTGGTCACCGTCGCGATTGACCAGATGAGCTTCCACTCGCCCATCCGAATTGGCGACCTGGTCATCCTGGAAGCAGAGGTCACGTTCGTTGGGAACTCATCGCTGGAGACCCGGGTGCAGGTCACGGCAGAAGACCCCCTGACCGCCATTCGAACCCACACCAACACCGCCTACCTGGTCTATGTCGCCCTGGATGCAGCCGGCCGGCCGACCCGAGTGCCCAGATTGATCGCGGAGACTGAGTTCGAATCGCTCCGCATGGCGCGCGGCGAACGCCGCCAGGCGGATCGCCTGGCACGTTTGAAACACGAAGCGCAGGAGGCTGCTCCGTGAGCGAGCCAGTTAGCAGCCTGACTCAACTATTGGATCGGGCGAGCTCGCGCCGGTTCCTGGAAGCCCCGCTCACCGAGGAACTCGGGCTGGCCGAGGAGCTGCCTTTCCCCTTCTTGGCGATCGTGGGCCAGCCTGAGATGAAACTGGCGCTGCTGTTGGGACTCATCAACCCGAATGTTGACGGTGTGCTGCTGCTCGGAACTCGAGGCACGGGCAAAACCACCGCGGTCCGCAGTCTCGCCGGCCTACTCCCCGAAGTGGCTCGAAGTCTCTGCGCCTACGGTTGCCTGCCCGAGGACATCGAGGGTGGCGGCTTGGACGAGGTCTGCCCGGATTGCGCCCGCAAGTATGGAGAGGGCCAATCGCTCACCTACCGCGACCGAGTTCAACTCATCGAACTGCCCCTGAACTCCGGTCTGGACGACGTGATCGGTGGGATCGATGAGCACGCACCGATCCCGCGCCGAATGCGATTGAGGAGAGGGATTCTGGCCCGGGCCGATCGGAACCTGCTCTACGTCGATGAGGTGAACCTACTCTCTGACGAGATCGTCGACTCGATCCTGGACGCGGCGGCCCAAGGCTCGTATACCGTGCGGAGAGGCGGGACCGCGGCCAGTTATCGCTCCCGCTTCGTGCTGATCGGCTCGATGAACCCGGAGGAGGGCCGCTTGCGTCCCCAGATCCTCGACCGATTCGGGCTGCGGGTATTGGTCCGCGGCCTGCAGAGCAAGCCGCTGCGGCTGGAGGGCTATCGGAGGGCTATCTCCTTTCGGAGCAACCCTCGACAAGTAATTCGCGAATACGCCCGCTCCACCGAGTCGGTTCGGACCGAGCTGCAAACCGCCCGGGAGGCGCTGCCCAAAGTGGAGCTCTCACGCCAGGCAGAGCGGTTCGGGCTTAGCCTGATCAAACAGCTGGGGATTGACTCGCTGCGGGCCGAGATCACCCTCTTCGAAGCCGCCCGGGCCCACGCGGTTGCCGACGGCCGACTGCTGGCCTCGCCTAAGGATGTGCGAGCCGTGGCTCCCATGGCGATCCGCCTGCGGCGCTCGGCGTTCATGAAGGATTTCTTCCGTTCGCAGCGCAAGGAACAACAAGAACTCGACCGCCTGCTGAAGCCCCCGACCACCCGCAATAACCCCAGGTAGAGGGCGACAAGAAAACTGGCCAGCGATGGCTGGCCAGTTAACTCGGCTGATTAGTGGTTCCTAGCCCATGTTCTGATCGATGTAGGTCACGGCCTCACCAACGGTCGTGATCTTCTGAGCGTCCTCGTCAGAGATCTCTCCGCCAAACTTCTCCTCAAATGCCATGATCAGCTCGACCAGATCGAGCGAGTCTGCTTCCAGATCCTCGCGGAATTTCGCAGTTGGTGTGATTTTCGATTCCTCCGCACCCAGCAGGTCTATGATGATGGTTCGCACGTCGGCATAAGTATCACCCATGGCATCCCTCCAGCACCCAAGTTTGCGGCGGTATTGTAATTCAACTCTCCCAGTTTGCCGCCGCCCTACCCCGCTGATATGATCTCCCCATTCAACACCCCGCAATGACCAAAGTTACGGCCCA
>CAYHSI010000350.1:0-2056 GCA_964359225.1 uncultured Anaerolineaceae bacterium | reverse complement strand
GGAAGCGAGGTCTCGGTTGGCGCCGGGGTAAGGCTCGGGGTGGCCAATGCCCCCGCCAGGACCGTGGGAGAGGGTTGAGACTGTTGTCCACCCCGCGCCAAACCCACGCCGGCAATCAGGATCAGGGCCAACACCCCGCTGCCCGCCACCAAGGCGACCGGTAGGCGCTTGCGGGCCGGCCGCGGCAGAGCTTCGGCTCGGATCGTCTCGGAGAGTCCCCCACCGGCTTGGACCGTTTCGAAATCGACCCCACCGTGCAGCGCCGCCTTAAAGGTTGCTACATCCTGAAAACGATCGTCCTTGCGCAGCGCCATGGCGTGCAGCAGCGCTGCTTCCACATGGGTAGGGATCTTGGGGTTGATTTCACGGGGTGGTTGTAAATCCCCTTGTTTGAGGGTGCGATCGATGCTGTTGGCCGGCTGCTTGCCGGTCAGCAGGTAATACACGGTAGCCGCTAGGGAGTACTGATCGCTGCGGGGATCCGTGCCGGAGCCGCCAAACTGCTCGGGCGGGGAGAACCCGGGGGTCATCCCGCGGGCGCCGGTGGCAGTCTGATCTTGGGTGAAGGCTTTGGCGATGCCGAAGTCGACCAGGATTACCCTGCCGTCGGGTTGAAGTTTCAGATTCCCGGGTTTGAGATCGCGATGGATGATCGGTGGTTGACGAGTGTGCAGGAAGTTCAACGCCTCGCAAACGTCGTCTGCCCAGCGGAGCGCCTCGGCCGTGTCAGGAGGCTGGCGCATCAGGCGGGTCTGCAGGTCCTCGCCCTCGATATAGTCCATCACCAGATACTGAACTTCGCTCAGGATGAAGTGATCGGTGACCCGGGGCAGGTTGGGGTGACGGAGACTGGCCAGCAGCTTGGCCTCCCGCCGAAACTGCTGTTCGGATTCAGGGTGGGGGTTGAGGTTCTCCTTGAGCGCAACCCTCAGTTCGAGAGTCTGATCGTAGGCGAGGTAGACCGTGCCCATTCCGCCCTTGCCGAGATGCCCCTCAATCCGATAGCGGTTGTTGAGGATCGATCCGATCTCTAGAGTCACGGCGGGGATTGTAGTGTAGTTCGCGAAATCAGGTCAATTCCCCCGCTAGGTCCAGACCGCGATGGGAGGTGGGCCAGGAATATAATCTAAGGGTCGCCGGCGGCAGCCGCGCCGCAATTCAGGTGACGGAGCGAGAAGATGGACTACTATGTGATCGTGCTGCGAATCATTCACATTCTGGGCGGGGTCTTCTGGGCTGGAGGTGCATTTGCGCTCATTGGGTTTGTGTCCCCAGCAGCTGCCCAGGCCGGACCGGCGGGCGCCAAGTTCATGCAGCGGCTGAATATGGGCACCCGTTGGAACATGGCGATTTCGGCGGCCGCCGGGCTGGCGATCCTGTCGGGGTTGCTGCTGTACTGGCGGGCCTCCGGAGGGCTGCGGCCCGAGTGGCTGAGCACCGGGACTGGGATTACCTTCACGATCGGGGGTCTGTCCGCCGTCATCGCCTTGGGGCTTGGATTTCAGGTTGGGGGAGTAAGCAGGCGGATGGGCGAGTTGGGCCAGCAGATCGAGGCGGCCGGCGGCCCACCCTCCCCAGAGAATGCGGCCAAACTCGCTGCATTCCAAGCCCGCCTGCAGAGTTTAGGTACGTTGACCGCGGTACTGCTGGTGATTACCGTGTTGGCGATGGCCGGCGCCCGCTACGTTTCCTTCTGAGATCCGGCAGGACGGTCCGCCTCCGACCGGCCAGACCGAATCTGTAAGGAAATTGCAAGGTCTGTTGGTTGGTGGCTTCTGCCGAGTTCCTCTATACTAGGGCCCTTGAGCTGTGGCCCAAATCCTTCGACAGGGGTACATCCATGAAACCAACTCGTAATTTCCGCCCACCGGCACTCATGCTGACCGGCCTGTTGCTTTTGGCCCTGGCCTGCAACCTCCCGGGCTCCACTCCGGACGAGCCGACCGCGGCTCCGCCGCCGGCCGACCAGCAGGCTACTGCCGTGCCGAAAGAGCCGGAAGCGCCGAGCGGACGGACTGGAGCAGTCTCCAGCTTGGAAGACGTTAAACAGGCCGTC
>CAYHSI010000349.1:0-2083 GCA_964359225.1 uncultured Anaerolineaceae bacterium | reverse complement strand
TCGGGCATAAGGACGTCAAGACGACGATGATTTACACCCATGTGCTCAAGCGAGGTGGTTTTGCGGTCAAGAGTCCGCTGGACGCGGAAACGGGAGCTGCGGAGGACCGCGCACTCCGCGAACGCCAAGCGAGTTGGGTTACTACTTCACAGAGCGGGGAAAATAGTCGACGGCTCGTCTACTTGCAATCAATCAAGATCCGACCCTCTGCGGTGTTTGTGACCACCACCGACCCGTCCGACTCGGTACTGACCGCGCCGGAACAACTGGCGGCGCCCACCGCACTGCTCGCGCCGGCTCGTTGAAACTGATCGATCGTCGCCGCGATGTCCGCCAGCCGACGAAAGACCTCCAGGAGCTGTTCGCCCGTCAGGTTCTCTGGATTCGCCAGCTGTTCGTTCAATAGCCTGCGGGTCGTTTGGGCATATTCGATCCAATCGGTATCAGGTATCACGATCGCCGTGTAGGGCCCCTCCCGGACCTCGACAAACGAACTCTCCCCCGGCGAAGGTGACACCACGTCGCTCATTCCACCGGCACCAATAATCGCGCGCACCGTGAAGGCACCATTGTTCTCTACGACGATGCTCGGCGCACAGCCGGCAGTCAGGATCGCCGCGGAGAGACCCGCAAGAAGCAGCCTAATCCGTTTCATCGGCACCTCATCATAGCCCGCACCGAGGTCCTTAGCGGCACAAGCTTGAAGTCGATACGATCAGGTCGGTCCCAACCGACACCGGGTCATCGACCCGGTTAATGACGATCCTCTCGGGCAACGTCACGAACTGGAAGTGATCGCCGGACCCCACGCCGAGGCTGCAGCTTCCGAGATCGGCGGCTCCGCTCGACGTGCCAAAGTCAATCCGAAATCGCCCTGGCTGCCCGACTCGGTAGGTGCGAATGTCAAAGGCATTGAGATCTAAGGTGGCCCCCAGCGGCGTGGAATCTACGGGGGCATCCAGCTGTGCGATCGAGACGTACACGATATCGTCCCGGAAGTTGTCTACCTCGATGGCCGCCGGCCCAAGCCCCACCAGACCCAGAACCATGTCAGGGGTCAGCATCCCACCCTGATAGGCCAGATAGCCACCCACTCCTGCCACGCAGCCTCCCAGGATCAACACCAAGCAACCCGCGAGCAACCACCGGCCACACCCCCGGCCCTTCGGCTTCGCAACGGCCACAGCGGGTGCCTGCGCGGGCTGCCCAGGCTGCACAGGCCGCGGCGCGGCGGCCGCAGCTACCTGGAATACATTGTTTCCGATCTGAATCTGGTCCCGCGGCCGCAGGCGGGTCTGCTGAATCCGCTTCCCATTGACAAAGGTCCCGTTGCTGCTCTTTTCGTCCCGAATGAAAAGGGTCCCGCCCTCTTCCCAAACCGTGGCATGCACTCGTGAGGCCAACGGGTCCTCGATCGGAATCTGGTTGATCGGGTCGCGGCCGATCTGGAGCCGCCCGACCACCGGAACCTCACGCCCCTGAGCGTCACGCAGGACAAACGACATCCCGGGTCGCTACTTGGCGTAATCTACCGAACGGGTCTCGCGAATGACGGTCACCTTGATCTGGCCAGGATAGTTCATCCCCTCTTCGATCTTCTTGGCGAGCGTTCGGGCCAGGCGAGTGGCCTCCAGGTCGTCCATGGCTTCCGGTTTCACGATCACCCGAATCTCGCGCCCGGCCTGCAGGGCATAACTCTCGGCCACTCCCTCGAAGGAGTTGGCCACTTCCTCCAGCGCCCGTACCCGCTTCAGGTAATCCTCCAGGCTCTCGCGGCGGGCCCCTGGTCGGGCTCCGCTGATCGCGTCGGCCGACTCGACGATCACCGCCTCCACCGACTGCTGCTCGACCTCATGGTGGTGTGAGGCGATGGCGTTGACCACGATCTCCGGAACGCCGTGCCGCCGGCAGAACTCCGCGCCGAGCAGGGCATGGGTGCCCTCCACTTCGTGATCCATCGCCTTGCCGAGGTCGTGCAGCAACCCGCCCATCTTGGAAACCCCAACATCGGCACCCAGCTCGGAGGCAATCACCGCCGCCAGCTGGGCGACCTCGATCGCGTGGGCGAGCTGGTTCTGCCCGT
>CAYHSI010000348.1:0-2090 GCA_964359225.1 uncultured Anaerolineaceae bacterium | reverse complement strand
GCCCGGGAGCAGGCCACCGGCGAGCAGATTGAGCAGGCCGCCCGGGAGGCGCAGGCGGAAGAATTCATCCGCGGTTTCCCGGGCGGCTATCAGACCGAGATCGGGGAGCGCGGGGTCACGCTTTCCGGCGGGCAGCGCCAGCGGTTGGCCATCGCCCGGGCCTTCTTGAGCAACCCGCGCATCCTGATCCTGGACGACAGCACCAGCGCCATCGACAGCGCTACCGAAGACCATATCCAGCGCGCCATGCGGCGGATCAGCCGCGAGCGCACCACATTCCTAATCACCCATCGGCTCAGCCAGATCCGCTGGGCGGACCGGATCCTGGTGCTCCGCCGGGGCGAGTTGGTCGCACAGGGAACCCATGAGAAGCTCATGCAGGAGAGTCCAGATTACCGGCGGATCTTCGACCGTTTCGGCCAAGCCAACGGCGAGTAGATCTATATGGGATTCATACTCGACGGGCTAGAGACCGAATCCTACGACCGGGTATACCGCGACCGAGACCTTGTGCGGCGCATCCTGACCTACTTCCTGGAGCACAGCCGTCCGATCGCGCTAGTTGTGTTGGCGCTGACCTTGAACTCAGCTGCCGGTGCCGGGGCTCCGATCGCAATCGCGCGGGTGATTGATACGGTCGGGTCGAATCCGTCCCTGCGGACGATCGCGATCGGGGGCGCGGTGGTGTTTGGGATGGGCGGTCTGGCCTGGGCCGCCAACTTCATTCAGCAGTGGGTGTCGGCCCGGGTGATCGGGGATGTCGTGCTCAAGCTGCGGGCGGACGTGCTGGCGGCGACCATCCGCCACGACCTGAGTTTCTTCGACCTGCACCCCACCGGCAAGATCGTCAGCCGGGCCACCTCCGATACCCAGGACTTCTCGGATGTGGTCTCGCTGGTGATCAACTTGATCAGCCAGGTGCTGCTGCTGGCGATCCTGGTGGTATGGCTGCTCGCCGTCAATGCCGCATTGACCCTGCAGCTGGTCGGCATGGCACCGGTGGCGGTCGTGCTGGCCCTGAGCTTCCGACGGGTGGCGCGGCGGGTCACCCAGCACGCCCGGCGGGTGACCGCCACGATCAACGCCCAGATCCAAGAATCAATCAGCGGCATCGGGGTAGCTAAGGCCTTCCGCAAGGAGCGCTCGATCTATGAGACCTTCGATCGGAACAATCGTCAGGCTTATCAAGTGGGGCTGCGGCGCGGTCTGACCCTGGTCACGATCTTCCCGGTTATCGGAGCCTCGACCGGATTGGGGATGGCGCTGCTGGTGCTCAGCGGCGGGCTGCAGGTGCAGGCCGGAGTGCTCACCCCCGGCAACTGGTATCTGTTCATGCAAGCCGTATTCTTCTTCTGGTGGCCGATGATGAGCATCGCTTCGTTCTGGAGCCAGTTCCAGGACGGGCTCTCGGCCGCCGAGCGGGTGTTCGCACTGGTAGACGCCGCACCAAATGTCCACCAGAAAGCGGAACTCCCCGTTCCGAAGCTCGAGGGATCCATTGAGTTTCACGAGCTTCGCTTTGGCTATACGCAATCAGAAGTCGTACTGCCGGACTTCTCGCTTGCCATCCGGCCGGGCGAGTCGGTGGCGCTGGTGGGACATACCGGCGCCGGCAAGAGCAGCCTCGCCAAGTTGATCTCCCGCTTCTATGAGTATCAGAGCGGCGAGCTGTTGATCGACGGCCAGGATATCCGCTCGCTGGATCTGGCCGACTACCGGCGCCATCTGGGGATCGTGCCGCAGGACCCGTTCCTCTTCGCGCGGTCGGCGGCGGAGAACATCCGCTTCAGCCGGCCGGAGGCCAGCGACGCGCAGGTGCTGGAGGCTGCGCGGCAGATCAGCGGCGGCGATTGGCTCGACGACTTGCCGCAGGGCCTCGAGACCAACGCCGGCGAGCGGGGCGCCAATCTGTCGATGGGTCAGCGCCAGCTGGTGGCACTGGCCCGAGTGCTGCTCAAGGACCCGGCCATCCTGATCTTAGATGAAGCGACCGCCAGCGTGGACCCATTCACCGAGATCCAAATCCAGGAGGGATTGCGCGAGCTGCTGCGCGGCCGTACGTCGGTCGTGATCGCCCACCGGCTGTGGAC
>CAYHSI010000347.1:0-2091 GCA_964359225.1 uncultured Anaerolineaceae bacterium | reverse complement strand
ATCCTGCCTGCACTTGGGCCGCAGGCATACCATCCTGGCACAGGGCAGGTGAGAGCGAAGCGATCAGGGCACCAGCGGTCGTCACGGCTCACCGGAGCAGCCCGGTGGCAGGCTGGCAGGCGGCGATGCGGCGGTTCCGGCTGAGCCTTCGGACCGGCTATCGGATCCTGGTTGAAAGCCTTCGCCGAATGGCGCTTGGATTGGAAGTCCCGCCGCTGCCCGGCATGTTCTCCTCCAATCTGCTGGCCATCACCGCGGCCGCGGTTCCGGTCCTGGTTGTCGGGGTGTCCAGTGTGGTGTATTTCAGCCGCGGCAGACTCGAGCAGTTCGATAGCTACCTGGCCCAGGCTGGGGGAGCCGCGATTGCCGCCCAGCTAGCGGAAGATCCCCAGGCAGCCCGGACCGAATGGATTATGGCCGACCAGTGGCTTGACCTGGCCGAGAGCTATCGTGAAACCGAAGCTTCTCACACACTGCGGCTGCAGGTCGAAGGCGCTCTGGACTCGATCGACCTGATCTTCCGGCTGGATTTCGCTCCGACGGTAAGCGGGGGGTTCGGCTCAAGCGCCGACATCCAGCTGCTGGCCGCCTCGGCCACCGAGCTCTACGCCTTCGATGCTGGGACCGACACCCTCTGGCATACCTGGTCGACCGGCCGGGGTTACGAGATTGACAGCCAATTCGAATGCCTGGCCGGCGAAGACAGCATTCCCGGATTCGCGGACCCGGTCAGCCTGGTGGTCCAGACCGACCCGGGCGCACTCGGCACGGAGGGGGTGGTGGCCATCGACCCGGATGGGACGCTGCTGTACTGCGCACCTGGCGCAGAGCCGCTAACCGGGCAACTGGCAACCCCCGACATCGGTTGGGGGAAGCTGCAGGCGATTGAAGTGTCCGGAAACAGCCTGTATGTGCTGGATCCGGTCAAGAACGCAGTCTGGATCTACGACGCCGCCGGCGGGCTATTCAGCGGCACCCCGGCCCTTTACTTCGCCGAAGAGGTCCCCCAACTAGGAACGGCGGTTGACTTGGCACTTGCATTGGACGAGCTTATTATCCTTTACGCCGACGGCCAGATTGACCGCTGCCGGCGCAACATCGAGAACAATCCAGAAGGCAGTCTGCGAATCCGGGTCGAATGCGAGCAAGAACCACGCTTCCTAGACGAACGTCCGGGGCAACCTCCCCGGACCAACATGCCAGGCGGATTGCCGGCGAGCATCGAGTACTCGCCTCCGCCGGAGCCCTCTTTATTCTTCCTGGACCTGTCGCAGGGGACGGTTTATCACTACAGCATGCGGCTGGTCTATCAGGGACAATACCCCACCCCGTTTGGCTCCGGGGCCACCGCCATCACCAGTGGGCCGCCAAACGGTCTGTTCGTTGCGGTCGGCGACCAGATTTACTCTGCGCAGCTGGGTCGCTGACCCGCTTCTTTGACAACCTTCTACCCGAAAGCTACAATCCAATTCTGATTCCAACTCAAGGGTAATGAGCCGCTGGCCGGGTAAGTACGTTATCGGACTAACCGGGAATATCGCCACGGGCAAGAGCGTGGTGCGCAAGATGCTCGAGCATCTTGGAGCCTACGGCATTGATGCCGACGCCCTTGCCCATCGGGCCATGGCCAAGGGAGCCCCGGGCTTCCCGCTGGTGGTCAAGTCCTTTGGCGAGTGGATCGTCGACTCGGAAGGACAGATCGACCGATCCCGGTTGTCCAAGATTGTGTTCTCGGATCCCGGAGCGCTCGACAAACTTGAATCAATCATCCACCCGCTGGTCACCCATGCCATCGATCTGCTTATCCGGCGCGCCAAGCAGAGTGTGATCGTGGTCGAGGCGATCAAGCTGCTCGAGACCGACCTGGCCGCCGGCACCGATGCGGTCTGGGTGGTGACAGCTCCAGAGCAGCTGCAGGTCTCCCGGTTGATGCACAAGCGCAAGCTTTCCGAAGCCGCAGCCAAACAGCGGATCGCGGCCCAGACGCCTCAGACCGGAAAACTGCGGATGGCTTCGGTGATCGTCCGCAATGAGGGGTCCTTCGAGAATGCCTGGGAGCAGGTGCAGGCGGCTTGGGCGGAGCTCCCCAAG
>CAYHSI010000346.1:0-2096 GCA_964359225.1 uncultured Anaerolineaceae bacterium | reverse complement strand
CCTGTGGGGCGTGTTGGAGAAACTGGATTACATCTCCGAGCTGGGCGCTACAGCTATCTGGCTGAGCCCGATCTTCCCCAGCCCCACCACCCACGGCTACGACGCGACCGACTACCGGACGGTCGAGCCCCGGCTGGGCGGCGAGCAAGCGCTACGGGAACTGGTGACGGCGGCCCACGGTCGCGGGATCCGAATCATCCTGGACCTGGTGTGCAATCACCTCTCAGACCATCATCCGGTTTTCCGCGAGGCACTCGCCAATCCCCGCAGTCCGTATCGTGACTGGTTCAGCTTTGATGGCTCCGAGCTGGGTTATCGCTCCTTCTTCGGTGTTCGGTCGATGCCTCAGCTCAACCTGGCCAACCCGGAAGCCCGGGCCTGGATGACCGACATCGGAAGATACTGGCTGCGGGAGTTCGAGGTCGACGGTTACCGGTTGGATCACGCCAATGGCCCCGGGCCCAGCTATTGGTCCGAGTTTTGGGCCGCCTGCAAGGCGGAAAAACCCGACAGTTTCTGCTTCGGTGAAATTGTCGAACCGGTCGATGTCGTGCGCCGCTACGCCGGAAGGTTGGATGGAAGCCTGGATTTTATTCTGGCTGATTGGATGCGGCGGGCCTTCGGTGATCGCCAACTGCCTCTGGCCAGCTTCGACCAATTCTTGCAGCAGCATCTCTCCCATTTCGACCCGAACTTCTTGACGCTGACCTTTATCGACAATCACGATATGGATCGCTTCCTCTACCTGGCAGGCGGCGACAAGCGGATCCTGCGGCAGGTCGCGTCTGTTCAGATGCGGCTTCCCGGACCTCCGATCATCTATTACGGGACCGAGCTCGGGTTGAGCCAGACCGTGGGCAAGGCCAGCCGGGCCGGCCTGGAAGCCAGCCGGGCGGCGATGCCATGGGACGGGCAGCAGGACCGAGAGTTGCTCACGTATTATCAGGGGCTGATCCGTGCCCGGATTGAGTCGAAACCTTGGGCCGTAAGGCCCTCGGCCCGACCGAGTTGAGCGCGGCGTTGGATCCGTCGACCGCGTGACTCAGGAGAGAAGCGCATGAAGAGCTCTGATCGGGCCGCAGGGGTGTTCACGTTGATCCTCTTCGCCGCGGCTTGCGCGCCGGCGGAAGTCGGCCCAGAGCCCAGCGGCCCCGAGCAACCTCCCTCGAGCGCGAACCTGCCCGCCGCCGCCCCTGGTCCGCTGACAATTGAGGAGGGAAAGATCTATCTCGCCATCCTCTGGCACCAACACCAACCGGTGTATTTCAAAGATCCCCAGACCGGTGTCTATGAGCGGCCGTGGGTCCGGGTCCACGCCGCTAAGGACTACCTCGATATGGCCGCCATCCTCCAGGACTATCCTTCGATCCGGGCCACCTTCAACCTGACCCCCAGCCTGATCCGCCAGTTGGACGACCTCAGCGCGGGAGCCAAGGACCTGTATTGGGTCCACAGCGAGATTCCTGCGGAGCAGCTAACCGAAGAGCAGAAGCAATTCATCCTAGACCGGTTCTTCGATATCAATCCCAAGATCATCGATCGCTTCCCGCGCTACGCGGAACTCGCCCAGCAGCGCGGCATTGATTCCCTGCGAGCGTGGACGACCCAGGATTTCCGCGATCTGCAGCTGCTCTTCAATCTGGCCTGGACCGATCCCGATTGGCTCGCGCAGGAACCGTTGGCGAACCTGGTGGCCAAGGGTCGGGATTTCTCCGAGACCGATAAGCCGCTCGTGTTCGCCGAGCACCTTCGGCTGGTTAAGGCGGTGATCCCCCTGCACGCCGAAATGCAGCGGGCCGGACAGATCGAAGTCACCATGACTCCCTTTGCCCATCCGATCCTGCCCCTGCTGGTCGACAGCGATCTGGCCCGGGTCGCACTGCCGGACGCCGAACTGCCCTCCCGCTTTGTCTACGGGCAGGACGCGGTGGCACAGGTCGAATTAGGCGTAGAGCTTTATCAGGAGCATTTCGGGATGGCACCCCGCGGAATGTGGCCGGCGGAGGGTTCGGTGGCGGAGGGGATCGTGAGCATGGTCTCCAGCGCCGGCATCGACTGGATAGCCAGCGACGAAGAAGTGCTCGCCCGCAGTCTGC
>CAYHSI010000345.1:0-2097 GCA_964359225.1 uncultured Anaerolineaceae bacterium | reverse complement strand
GAGTTTCTTCGGCGTCCTCCACGGTCAGGGCCGCGACGCGGTGGAGTTCTATACCCAGGAGAAGGTGGTCGTCGAACGGTGGCCGAAGGAGTGGTCTCGCAAGTTCTGACTCATGAAGGTCGCCAACGCGCCGGTTTCATGGGGGGTATTCGAACTCACCGATCCGAAGGACCACCCCGGCTATACCCAGGTGCTGGACGAGATTCGGCAGACCGGCTACCAGGGCACCGAGTTGGGCGACTGGGGCTTCTTCCCGACCGACCCCGAGCGCCTGGCGGCGGAACTAGCAGATCGCCAGCTCGAGCTGGTCGGGGCCTTTGTGCCGGTCGCCCTGGCCGACCCGCAGAAGCACGAGACTGGCCAGGCCCAGGCGCTGCGTGCCGCCGCGCTGCTGAGGGCAGTGTCGGGCACGGGCGCCCTGATCATCCTTTCCGACGACAATGCGAGCGACGCGGTGCGTCTACGAAATGCCGGACGGATTCGGCCGGACCAGGGGCTCTCCGCCGATCGCTGGGAGATCTTTACCCGAGGGGCCGAACGGATCGCCAGGGGGGTGCTCGAAGCCACCGGACTGCGGACCGTATTCCACCATCACTGCGCGGGCTATGTGGAGACAGCCGCTGAGCTCGCAACCTTGATGGAGCGTACCGACCCAGAGCTGCTGGGGCTCTGTCTGGACACCGGGCACCTCTACTTCGGCGGAGGGGATCCGGCGGAGGCTGTGCGCCGTTACGGCAAGCGCATCTGGCATGTCCATTTCAAGGATGTCGATCCTCAGGTGGCCGCCCGCTCGCGGGCAGAGCAATGGGATTACACCCGCTCGGTTCGGGAGGGCGTGTTCTGTGGCCTGGGGTACGGGGCGGTAAACTTGGCAGAGGTGCTCGAAGAACTGCGCCGGCTCGGCTATCAGGGTTGGGTCGTAGTCGAGCAGGACCGGCTGCCGGGGACGGGTTCAGCTTTGGAAGACGCCGCCCGCAGCCGGGAACACCTGCGCCGGCTCGGGGTGTAGCGCAGGCATCCGACCGACGCTTCCCGGACTGCGGCCCGCGAAAGAGGCCAAACAATGCATGACGGCGAGACCCTCAAGTTCGGCCTGATCGGCGCCGGCCGAATCGGCCAGATTCACGGGCGCAACATGGCCACTCGGCTCCCCGGGGTCCGACTGGCCGCGGTCGCCGACATCGACCTGGCCGCGGCTCAGGCGCTCGCCGAACGATACGACGCCCCGCAGGTGACGAGTGACTATCGTGAACTGCTGGGCGCAACGGAGTTGGCAGCGGTCGTCATCTGCTCTTCCGCCGATACCCACGCCACGATCATCCAAGAAGCGGCTATGGCCGGAAAGCACATCTTCTGTGAGAAGCCGCTCGACTACGACCTCAGGCGCATCGACCAGGCCTTGGCGGCGGTGGAGACGGCCGGGGTCAAGCTCCAAGTTGGCTTTAACCGAAGGTTCGACCCCAGTTTCCGCAGAGTGCGGGAGCTGGTGCGCCAGGGCCGGATTGGCGAGCCGCATGTGTTGCGGATCACCAGCCGCGATCCTGCCCCGCCGCCGGTGCAGTACCTGAAGGGCTCGGGCGGGATCTTTTTGGACATGACCATCCACGACTTCGACATGGCGCGTTATCTCATCGGAAGCGAAGTGCAGGAGCTGTACGTGGCAGGCGGGGTGCGGGTCGATCCTCGCTTCGCTGAGCTCGGCGATCTGGACACCGCCGTGATTACGCTCAAGTTTGAGGACGGGGTGATCGGCACAATCGACAACAGCCGCCAGGCGGTGTACGGCTATGACCAGCGAGTAGAGGTCTTCGGTTCACTTGGAATGGTGGCCACCGACAACGAAACTCCGGATCGCCACACCCTCAGCGACCAGAACGGCATCCATGGCCCGTTGCCGCTGCACTTCTTCCTCGAACGCTACCAGGCTTCCTATCTGGAGGAGATGCGCAGCTTTGTCGAATGCGTGCGGACGGACAAGGCGCCCGAAGTCAGTGGGGCGGATGGGCGGGTTCCGGTGGTGATGGGGCTTGCGGCCCAACGGTCCTATCGAGAGAACCGCCCCGTGCGGCTGAGCGAGATCGAGGCTTAAGGAGGGTC
>CAYHSI010000344.1:0-2116 GCA_964359225.1 uncultured Anaerolineaceae bacterium | reverse complement strand
CAACCAACGTCCAAGTCGAAATCACCGCCGGTCGCCATCATTTCATTGCCGATGAGCCCCTCGGCCTGGGCGACGACGCGGGGCCGAACCCGTATGAATTGCTGTTGGCCGCGCTGGGTGCCTGCAAAGTCATGACGGTTCAGATGTACGCCCGCCGCAAGCTGTGGCCGCTGGAAGGCGTCCGGGTCAGCTTGAGCAGTTCCTGGGTGCACGCCCGCGACTGCGAAGACTGCGAGAGCGATCCGGACGCACGGGTCGACATTATTGAGGTCCGGATTGGCTTTCAAGGCGATCTGACCGCCGAGCAGCTGCAGCGGCTAACTGAAATGTCGGAGCGCTGCCCGGTCCACCAGACCCTCACCAGCGAGACCAAGATCCGAACAGTTGTCGAGAGCGGGTGATAACTAGAAAGCGGCCGGACCAGGGTTGCTAGCCCACGCCGCAATCTGCTTTCCGGCCTCCGGTCAGGAAGCGTCGGAAGAGCCCCGCCACAAGACGAGGCCTGCCCAGACATACCAGAGCGGATACACCACAAACCCCGCGAGCAGGGCGGGCACGAAGATCAGCGGATTTCGCGGCGAGAGCACGATCAGCCGGCCAACATACAGGATCACGCTCAGAACTGCGAGTAAGTAACCCAGATAGCTGAGCCCCTTCGGGAGCCCCGCCGACCGTCCGATCAGCCAGGCGATCACAAACAGGCCAATGCCGGATACCCCGAAGGTCAGCAGCCCGCGCGGGTCGATGGGATTGGGTAGGTCCGTATTCGGGGTCGCCGGAGGGTTGATGGCATTGGCCAGGTCATAGCCGCCATGAATTACGCTGCCGAGGGCAGCGAAGATCACCAGCCCGAGGGCCCACAGGGCAAGCGAGGAATCGATGTCCCGGACCCGATGAAACAGGGCGGTGAGGACGGCCGTGGCCAGCAGCCCACCCAACATGAGGAAGAGTCCGCTCAACAGGA
The DNA here is from genome assembly GCA_964359225.1 of uncultured Anaerolineaceae bacterium. GTDB lineage: Bacteria > Chloroflexota > Anaerolineae > Anaerolineales > E44-bin32 > JADFRG01. The sequence goes on along the minus strand of CAYHSI010000344.1, from coordinate 1,152 downwards.
CGTTCTGCAGGACGATGAACGAAATCGCGTAAAGCAGCCCAAAGGCGCCAGCCAGCACGCCGCAAACCCCCGCGAATCGGCTGAATCTACCTGAGACCATTTGTCTCTCTCCTTTCGATCCTATTCAACCTGTCACCTGGTGTACGAGCAGAGGGACTGACGAGCCCCAGATAAAGCGCCAGCCCACCGGAAATCAGGTGCAGGATGTGGCCGGGGGAGTTCAATGGCAGAGCCCGCAGGAGTAGCTGGTCCTTCGGGGAGCCTTCCAGCGCCGCTTGGGCCAGGCCGACCGAGAACAACACCAGCAATACGACGCCGGTCAGCGTGCCCCACAGCCGCACCCGGGCTCCCCTGAGCGGATGCGAAGGGTGCAGCTGCTGAGCGGCCCAGAGCCCGCTCACCCCAATGGCCAGATGGCTGACGTTGTGCAACGGGTTGACTGCGACGAGATTGAAAAGGTAGCGTGCCCCTACCCCCTCCGGGTGATGCGGACTGAGAAAGTCGAATGGCAGGAACCCCAGCACCCCCAGCCCGAGATAAACCAGACCCACCAGCCTCACACCGTATTGGACGAAATTCGTCTTCTGCATCTGCGTCATGGTCATCGTCTCCGGTAGAGCACGAACAGGACGACCGCCACTGCCAGCCATTCACCAAACATGAGCGGAAGGACAGCGGCAAGCGGCGACGACCCCTGATAGGGTCTCGAACCGATCAACAACCCCATGAGTTGAAACCCCCCGATCGCACCTCCCAGTAGAACCCCCAGCCGGTGCCATGGCCAGGCCCGTCTGCTCCGGATGGCGATCAACCCGCCCCAGCTCACGATTGCGATCTGGCCGATGAAAACCCGTAACTCCAGCGGCTGGATGGCCCACGGCCATGCGGTTGCAATGGAGTCAGCGAAGCTGAAGCCCACCAGCGCCAGTACCGCATAGAAGACCCCGCGTCCAATCAACCAGGCCCGCACAGCCGGGGCCAGTTTGACCCCCTCGTCAGCCGCAGCACCCATCCGCTCGATTTGCAGGCGATAGAAAACTGGGGCCAGAAAGGGGCCACCGTAGTAGAACGCCAACCACACCAGGGTGATTGGATGATAGGGCTTGAACGCGTCCCAATGAGCCATCGTCGCGGCCAGCAGCACCAGGGAGA
>CAYHSI010000343.1:0-2119 GCA_964359225.1 uncultured Anaerolineaceae bacterium | reverse complement strand
GATCGCACTTTCGAATCGCAACCGGGCCCCAGTGGCGTTTCTTTACCTGACTGGTGCGCTGTTTTTCGGGGCCGGGATGATCGCCCGCCCGGGCCGATCTTTCGCGCCGGTTGGCCTGATCACCCTGGGGCTGCTCGCGGGATCGCTGGCCATCGAACCATTCCTGTATGCAGCCATCTTCCTGGAGCTTGCGGCCATGGCGGCCATCCTGGTGCTCAATCCACCAGACCTGAGGGCTGATCCGGGATCACTCCAGCTGCTCGTCCTCTATAGCCTGGCGATGATCGCCATCCTGTTTACCGGATGGCTGCTCGACAACGTCGGTATCACCAGCGTGACCCCCGAACTTGCGTCTAAAGTGATGGCCCTGTTGGCTCTGGGGTTTTCAATCGTGATGTTCGTTCCGCCTTTCCACTTCTGGCTGGGGCGGGCGGCCGAGACCTCGAATCCCTTCTCATTAGCATTCATCGCGGTGGTTCTGCAGAGCGCCGGTCTATTTTTCCTCCTTCGGTTCCTGGACAGCCTCGAGTGGCTGCGGACCGAACCTGAAGTGTTCACCGCCGCGTTGTCGGTTGGCCTGCTGATGGTCGGTCTGGGGTCGTTGGCAGCGGCAGCCCAGGCGTCCTACTCAAAGATGATCGCCTACGCGTTGATCGCCGATTTCGGGGTCACCTTGTTTGCAATTGGATCGAACCAACCCGGGGCGCTTCACATCGTGCTCTTCCATGTAGGGGTCCGGGTCGTGAGCCTGGCGGCATGGGGGCTCGGAGCCGCGGTAATGGGCCGAACTGCGAGCGAACGCCACCTGATCGGCGCAGGCCGGGTCAATCCAATCGCGGCGAGCGCCAGTCTGATCGGCGCACTCGGCCTGGCTGGATTCCCGTTGACCGGAGGATTCGCGATCCGATGGGCGCTGTTACGCAGCCTGCCTGCATCGGCCGATGCCGGGGTGCTAATCCTGCTCTTCTCTATGCTGCTAGTTACACTGGCGGTTGGCAGATGGGCCGCCCAATTCTTCTCTTCGGCCGGCGAGAGGGGGGCTGGACTTGTGACCCGCACGGATCGTTGGATCTTGCTCGCGGGAATCCTGCTGTGTCTGCTGCTCGGCGGGCTCCCCCAGCTTGGCATGCCATGGGTGGGGCCGGCCCTTCGAGGCTTTGCCAATCTACAGCACTAGGGCGGAAACAAGGCGGCGGGACCGCTATGCTATACTCGCGGCGCTCCCGAATCTTGGCGAAAAACCCCGGACGTACCTCCCAGGAGTCTCAACTGGAGACCGAACAGATCGACAAGCGATTCACTTGGCTTGATGAGCAGCGCCGAAAAGACGCCGAGGAGATCGGCCGGGTAGGGGAGCGGCTGGAGGGCCTCGAGCAGGAACTACGCCGGCTGGCGGACCAAATTCAAATCCTGGCCGGAGACCAATCCCGGACCGCGGCACTGGCGACAAAGGCCAGCCAGATGGACGAAACGATCGGCCAACACCGGTTGGAGATCAATGGGCTGATCGAGGCTGCCGAGCAGCGCCGCATCGCCCGCGAACGACAACTCGAGGATCTGCGTAAGTCGGGAGAGCGCCAGACTGCCGAGGCGATCGATGCCGTTCGGGTTGACCTCAAGGCCACCAAAGATGTGCGGGATTCGCTGGATGCGCGTCGACAAGAAGAGCTGCGGATCAGCCGAACGTTGGACGGTCTGTCGAAACGGATCGAGTCCCTCGGCAGGGAATTCGAAGAGCGAAACCGGCAGACTGCCAGCCTGCAGGAAGGCAGGCGACAGGACGGCCAACGGATCTCCGAATTGGAATCCCGGGCAGTTGAGCAGCACAAGAAGCACGAATCGCTGGTAGTTCACCTGCAGGTTGCCGAGGATCAGGCACGCCGACTGCAGATAAAGCTCGGCGAACTAGAAGCCAGCGAGAACGAGCTTCGCCAAGCGCAGACGCTGTGGAGCGAGGCGCAGGCGGTTCGTCAGGCCGAGTTCGAACGCAACTGGAAAGCTCGCGAGAAGCGATTCGACTCCTTCGCCAGTCAGGCGGGTGGGCTCGCCGAGCGGATCGCGGCCTTTGACGAGGAGGACCGGAGCCTCAAGCGGCTGGAAAGTGAGTTAAGCGACGTGG
>CAYHSI010000342.1:0-2140 GCA_964359225.1 uncultured Anaerolineaceae bacterium | reverse complement strand
TGGAACGGCCGCACCTGGTGTGCTTTCATGCGGCAACCCTTCGCCGGGCTCTCTCCGCTGCCGGATACGGGCCGCGGGGAATCGTGGTGCACGGCGCTCCGCGTTCCCGTCTGATTCCGCTCTACCTGACGGCCATCGCGGAGGTTGCTTCCGAGCAAGGCAACGCTCGGCATGAGACGAGCCCTCGGGGCGTACGGCTTCGACGCCGGGCCGGGATGGCCTGGCACCGGCTCGCGACCCGTTTCCTGCCCGGCTGGGCGTGGCTGCCGCTGCCGGGGGCGTGACGAAAGCGGAATTGGCCAGACCAGAACTCTGAGGGTTGATTTTGATCGCAGATTTGCAGACGAGAGCCGTTTCTTGATGGGACACATGCTTGCCGATCGGAGGCGCCCGGGAATCGGGTACTTCGAGAGCTGGAATGGGTCGGACCGGACTGGCAGGCTCAGCCTGATAGGGCTGCTCCTGATCGCCGCGGCAGGAGCGTTTGTAGTGGCCTACGCCACTCGTTTCGGACCGTGGGCATCGAGCGATTCTGTGGAATACCTAGTCTCCGCCCGCAATCTGCTCGCTGGCCGCGGTCTGGGGCTCTACACCGCTTCGGGTAGGTTTCAACCGTTGGCACTTCACCCACCCCTCTATCCGCTCGTGCTTGCGGCGCTGGGAACCCTGGATCCATCGCTAATCAACGCAGCCCGATGGTTGAATGTTGCTGCAATGCTCCTAGTCACCTTGCTTCTCGGGTTCGCTCTGTTGCGACTGACGAGATCGCCTGTCACAGCTCTCGGCTTCGCACTGACATTCGTGACCTTGCCGGTGACGCTCTGGTACTTCGCGGGGGCAATGTCCGAGCCGCTTTCGCTGGTTTTCGCCTCGGCGTCCGCTGTGTGGCTGTTCGTCTTCCTGAACCGAGGAGGTTGGAAGCATCTGGTGGGGGCTGGAGCTTGTGCAGGTCTCGCGGCTCTGGCGAGACTGCCCTGGCTGGCCCTGCTGCCGGCAGGGATCATCGCGCTGATCTTGTTTGATGCGGGAGACTACAAAAGCAGGTTCGGGAGGCTTTCTATCTTCTGTGCGCTAGGCCTGTTGCCGACTATTGCCTGGCTTGCCTGGCTTGGCTCCCAGGCCGGAGCGGCCGGTCCCCGACAGTGGGTCTGGCCCGAAGGAAATCTCTGGTACCAACTGAACGAATTCCGAATCGGCATTGTTGCCAGCCTCTGGTCGTGGCTGCCCCTTTCATCCCTCCTGCCGAACCTCGCCTATCGAGTCCGACTCGCTTTGATCGGCGCTTTGGCATTATTTGGCGCCACTGCTGGCGCGCTATCGATCGGCCGGCTTTCCCGAACCCGCGCGAGCCGTTGGGCCAGGCTCGTTGATTCTCAAGCTGTCATCGTGGGATTTGCAGTCGCCTTGAGCTACGTCGGTCTGCTTGTCGTGACCTGGTTATTTACGCGACCACCCCTGGTTGCAGCAGACCTGGACGACCGGATCATGTACCCCTTGCGGTTCGTGCTGATCCTCCTTGGGTTTGTTGTCTTCCATATCCTTGGAGAGTCATTTGGTCGCAGGCACTTCGCGGCGATGGCGGGGTTGGGGTTGGCGGGCGCATTTGTGTGGAATTCTGCTCCGATAGGTTGGGACAGGGTAGCAAAGCTCCACCGGGAGGGTTCAGGCTATACCGGCGTTGCCTGGCGCAGTTCTGACGCGATTGCCTGGCTCAGGAAGTTCCCTCCGGATCAGGCTCTCATCTCGAATGAGACGGCTGCGCTGATGTTTCTGCTCGATCGCCCATCCTTCGACATTCCGGAGCTGGTGCTCCAGCAGGAGCTTGAGCAATTCAATCGGTTCGGCGAGGGGGACACGGACACCGATCGGCTGTTCAGAGAGTGTGGGGCAGTTTTGATCCTATTTGACAAAGCCTTTGAGCAATTCGTTCTGCTTTATGACGAGGCCCATGCGGAGCGATGGATTTCATTCAACGATGGTTTGACCCTAGTACACGATGCGGGCGATGCCCTGGTCCTGGTTTATGACAACCCCGATGAGGATGGGTGGACCTGCGGGCATCTCCTTGGCAGTCAGCCAGATCAATGACCGCGGAGTGGTGCTAGCGCCCCTCAATGCGACTGGGACAGAACCCGGCCAA
>CAYHSI010000341.1:0-2141 GCA_964359225.1 uncultured Anaerolineaceae bacterium | reverse complement strand
CATCCGGATTCTGCGTTTTCAACGACTGCGCCGTCGCAATCCAGTGGCTGGTAGACCAAGGGCTGCGGGTGGCCTACATCGACATTGACGTGCACCACGGCGACGGAGTCCAGAACGCCTTCTACGACAGCGACCGGGTGCTGACCATCTCGCTGCACCAGGACCCGCGCACGTTGTTTCCCGGCACCGGCTTCGTCGATGAGATCGGCCGGGGCGCCGGGACCGGGTACAGCGTCAATGTCCCTCTGCCGCCACTGACCTTCGACGCGGCCTACCTGCGGGCTTTTGAGGCCATCGTACCGCCTCTGCTGCGCCGTTTCTCGCCCGACATCGTGGCGACTCAACTGGGTGTCGATACTCACTACACGGACCCGCTCGCCAACCTGGCCCTCACCACCCACGGCCAACTGGCTCTGTTCCAGGCGCTGGACGGGTTGTCGCCGCGCTGGCTGGCCTTCGGCGGTGGGGGCTATGCCGTCGATCTCGTTCCACGGTCGTGGGCGGTGGCGTTTGGGGTCATGTCGGGGCAAACCTGGCCTGACGAATTGCCCGAAGGATACCAGGCTCGCTATGGCGGCAACTGGCTGCACGATCAGGACGGGCCCGAGATTAGCCCAACCCTTCGGTCGCGTGTGGAGGAGTCAGCCGACGACGTGATCCACGACGTCAGACGGACCCACAAACTCGAGTAAGCCCAATAGCCGCCACCTCAGAAGCGTCGATGACGGAGCGGCCCCTGAACCCCTCTTCGCCGGCACCGTCGATTGTCAATACGGGAGCTTCTTATTGACACTTTAGCCAAATTGTGGGAATATTTGGCAATCCTATTGGCGAATACGGCATAAAGTGCCAATAAGGTATCTCCTTATTGGCACCTGTGCGTTGAGAGATGGATCCAGATCGATTTCGCGATAGCTCCGCCGGAAGGCCGATCCTCACTCCCGGAGGGTATTGGGCCTTCGTCCCCAACCCGCTTCCCCCGGCAGTGGCTTGGTCGACCGACCTGGTCAGCCAGCTGGCTAAGGCCGAGCGCAGCTTGGCCGCCCTGGCCGAGAAGGGTAGCGACTTCCCAAGTCCCCACACGCTGGTCCAACCATTCATCCGAAGAGAGGCGGTCCTCTCATCGCGAATCGAGGGCACGCTGACGTCGTACGACGAACTCTATCGGTTCGAAATCGATCGGCGCCTCGGTGGTGAGGACGCACTGGAGGTCGCCAACTATGTGCGGGCACTTGAGTACGGCATCGGCAGGCTTGAGACCCTGCCACTAAGCCTGCGATTAATCCGAGAAACGCACGCCGAGCTACTGCATGGCCTGGATCGACAGCCGGTGGCTCCAGGTGAGTTCCGCCGGTCCCAGAACTGGATCGGCCCGCCTGGCAGCACGATTGAGAACGCGCCGTACGTGCCGCCACCGGTGGATGACATGCTCGCGGGATTGAACATGCTGGAGCGCTACATTCACGGTCCGGACGATCTGCCTGTGCTGGCGAGAATCGGCCTGATCCACTATCAATTCGAGGCGATCCATCCGTTCCTCGACGGCAATGGCCGGATCGGCCGCCTGCTCATTGCCCTGCTCCTGGTCCTCTGGGATCTGCTACCCCATCCCTGGTTGTATCTGAGCGGTTATTTCGACGCCAACCGCCAGGCTTACTACGAGCGGTTGCTGGGCGTTAGCGAACGGGGCGATTGGGAAGCGTGGCTGCTTCTGTTCCTGGAAGCGGTTGCTCGCCAGTCAGACGAGGCCGCGGCGGCCCTCGACCGATTGGAAGCGCTCAGGGAGCATTATGAGATGATGCTGCGCGGCGAGCGCACTTCGGGCAGGCTCATGCAGGTGATCGATTTCTTGCTTGGTCATCCGATGGCGAGCGTTCGACAGATCGAGCGGGGAATTGAAGCGAGGGACTTCAAGGTCGCCCAGCGCTACGTTGAGAAGCTCGTCGAGCGCGGGGTGCTACGCGAGTTCACCGGTCGAAAGCGCAACCGAATCTACCGCGCTGATCAGATCTTCGAGGCGATCGAGGGCACGCTCGACGTCTGAGAGCTGACCGCGCCGAAATTAGGTATGCCCCAGGCGCGAATCGAACGCGCAACCTTGGCCTTAGGAGTGCCCTGCTCTATCCTTTGAGCTACTGGGG
>CAYHSI010000340.1:0-2146 GCA_964359225.1 uncultured Anaerolineaceae bacterium | reverse complement strand
AGTGAGGGCGTCCACGATCTCAATCAGCTGACGGGCCCCGGTCGGATCGAGCTGCGACGTCGGCTCATCCAGCAGCAGAATCTGTGGCTGCAGAGCGAGGATCGAAGCCAATGCCAGACGCTGTTGCTCCCCGCCGGAGAGCTCGAACGGCGAACGGTCGGCCAAGTCGCCCAATCCGACGAGCTGCAACGCCTCCCGCACCCGTCCGGCCATCTGCTCCCGCGGAAGACCGACATTCTCCAGGCCGAAGGCGACCTCTTCTTCAAGCGAGAAGCGGGCCCCCGTAATCTGACTGAAGGGATCCTGGAAAACGAAGCCGACCGTGCCGGCCAGGGCGGCCGGGCCGGTGCGAGTCGGATCCAACCCTGCCACCTGGATTTGTCCATGACACTCGCCCTGGAACAGCGAGGGTAGAAACCCGGCCAAGGCGTAACACAGGGTGGACTTTCCGCTGCCGTTGGCTCCGACGATGCCCACAAACTCCCCCTCCTGGATCCGGAGGGACACTTCGGCCAGCGCCGGACGCTCTGCACCGGGGTAGCTGTAGCTCAGGTCGTTGAGCTGGATCATCAGGGCAAGATCGCGCCGGCCACCCGGATGACGATCACCCCCAGAGCGGCGAGAGCGCAGGCGGCCCGCACGAGCCGCTGGCCGCCGGAGTCAGTGAGCACCACCCAACTCGTCTTGGGGCCGGGTCTCCCGAATCCCCGGGCTTCCAGGGCCACGGCCCGGGCATCGGTTTCCATCAAGCTGCTGAATAGCAACGGTGGGACGAGGAACAGCAGGGCGCGGGCCCGGCGCAAAACCGACCCTTCAGTCTGCAAGCCGCGGGCCCGCTGTGCATCGAGGATTGCTTGCCCTCTTGACTGGAAGCGGGGAATGATCTGCAGCGCCGTGACTACGATGTAGGCGATGTGGGAGGAGAGCCCGCGCTCGGTGAGGGCGTGCATGAGGTGGTCCATCCGGGTCGTCAGCAGGAGCAGCAGGGCCGCACCGAGTCCAACCAGCAGCCGGGCCGAGAACAGCAGTGCGAAAGCGACCCCCTCGGCCTTGAAGCGGAACGGTCCGAGGGCGAAGAGCACAAGCTCGCCCGGGTAGAAAAAACCCTGGATGATCACCAAGGACAGCAAGAAGGGAGCAAGGGCTCGCAGGGAGGAGCGAAGGAAAGGTCCCAAGACCCGACTCCCGGCCGCCAGCGGGGCGAGGACCAGTCCATAGACTGCGATGACATACGGGAGATCGGCGAGGGCCGTCGCCCCGACCAGGGCCGCAAGGGCCAGAGTCAGCTTGGTAAGCGGATGCAGCGGCTGGAGCAAGCCGTTTTGCCGGGGAAGGTAGAGGCTGGGTGCCGGGCTCACACCGCGGTTATACGGAAGCTGCGCGGGGAAACCGGGCCATGAAGCTCTTCGGCAGGGCCCGAAGCAGTCCCCAAACTACCAGGCAGGAGAGGGCCTTATCGAGCGGATCGGAGAACGCGCCTTGGGCCATGTTCGCACCGAGCGAGGTCAATCCGATCGATCGGGCCAGTGCGACGATTGCATCGGTGCCGCTCCCCATTACACCACCGAACACAAACGTGGCAATTGGGGCGGAGACCACCGCGGCAACGAGTCCGGTGAGCAGCCCAGCCAGCGCCGCTCGCCACCACCCGCGGAACCATCCGGCTTGGGCGAAGGCCCCGGCGAGGGCCCCGATGATTGCGGCCACGCCGGCGAAGGCGATGGCCGGCGTCCACCAGCCGGCAACCGTCCAGATCACGTTGGAGAGAAATCCGGTGAGGGCTCCCGCCCACGGGCCTGCCAAGACGCCGACCAGGATCGTCCCGATCGAATCCAGGTATAGAGGAGCCTTTACTGCCAGGGCCAACTGGCCGACAACCAGGTTGATCGCAATGGCGACCGGGATGGTCACCAGGGTAAGCGTCGAAAGTCCCCGCTGAAGCCGATTCATTTTCCCTCCTCCACTTTGGCCGGAGGCTGCCCCGACCCGCCGGTCACACGGTCACGGTCGACCGGCGGTCGGTCACCCTTCCAGGCTGCGGATCCGCCTCCGATTGTACAATAGCTCGCCCCCGGTCAAGCCCGCCTGTGCGTGACCGGTAGAGTCCGTCGAAGCCCTGGTGATATAATCCCCCGAATTCGCCTAT
>CAYHSI010000339.1:0-2147 GCA_964359225.1 uncultured Anaerolineaceae bacterium | reverse complement strand
TTCCAATTGAATGGAAAAGGCATCCGTGGATTGCGCATCGGTGTCCCGAAAGAGTATTTCATCCCGGGTCTGCAGTCCGAGGTCGAGGCTGCCGTGCGCCAGGCGATCGCGTCGCTGGAGGATTTGGGCGCCGAAACTCGCGAGATCAGCTTGCCCCACACCGATCTGGCCTTGCCAGTGTATTACCTCATCGCCCCGGCAGAAGCCTCCGCCAACTTGGCCCGCTTCGACGGGGTCCGGTACGGTCCGCGCCGCGGCCCCGGAAGTTACCCGGAAGACTACTTTGTGACCCGCGGCGAATTGTTCGGCCCCGAGGTCAAACGGCGGATCATGCTCGGGACCTATGCGCTTTCCGCAGGCTACTATGACGCCTATTACGGCCAGGCTCAGAAGGTCCGTACCCTGATCAAAGGCGATTTCGAGACCGCCTTCGAGTCGGTGGACCTGATCGCCTGCCCGGTGACTCCGACGACGGCGTTCGGGATCGGCGCCCACGGGGATGACCCGCTCTCGATGTATCTGGAGGACGTGTTTACCCTCCCCGCCAACCTGGCGGGAATTCCGGCCCTGAGTTTCCCGGTTGGTTTCGATTCGGCCCGGCTGCCCATCGGAATGCAGCTGATGGCGCCCCATCTGGCCGAGGACCGGCTGCTTCAGGCGGCGCATGCTTACCAGACCGCAACCGCCTGGCATAGGGAGGCCCCTCCGCTATGAAGCTGGTGCTCCCGATGGCGGGATACGGCACCCGTCTGCGCCCACACACGTGGTCCAGGCCGAAACCGCTGGTCAGCGTAGCGGGCAAAACGATCCTCGCCCACTTTCTGGAGTCCTTTGATTCGCTCTCACAGTTCGACGAGGTCGTTTTCATCATCGGATACCTGGGCGAACAGGTTGTGGAATTCATGAGGCAGCACTACCCCCAGCTCAATGCTCGCTACGTGGTGCAACACGAGCTATCCGGCCAGTCGCATGCCATCTGGCTAGCCCGGGAAGGGCTGCGGGGACCGGCCTTGCTCGGCTTCGTAGATACCTGGATCGAGACGGATTTCTCAGGCTTGGGCTCGGAGGGAGTCGTTTGGGCGAAGGAGGTCGAAGACCCGCGGCGATTCGGGCTGGTCGAGCTCGGGGAAGGCGGCTGGGTCCGCCGCTTGATCGAAAAGCCGCAAGACCCACAGAGCAATCTGGCGGTGGTGGGGTTCTACTATTTTCCGCAGGTAGAAAAACTGCTTGAGGCCATCGAGCGACAGCTGGCCGGCGGAGGAGCGCTTAACGGAGAGTTCTACTTGGCGGACGCCATCAATCTGCTGCTGGAGGGAGGCCTTCGGGTCCGGGCCCAACCGGTGGACGTCTGGCAGGATTTCGGCACCCCCGCCGCGGTCCTGGAAGCCAACCGTTACCTGCTCGATCACGGCCGGGACAACTCAGAGCTCGCGACGCCCAAGCGGGGGGTGCGGATTGAGCCGCCGGCGTATATCGACCCGACCGCCAGCATTCACGAATCGGTGATCGGGCCCCATGTTTCAATTGGACCGGGCTGCAGGATCGAGCGATCCGAGATCCGCAATTCTATCGTCGAGGCCGACACCCACATAACCGGCAGCACGCTCAGGGAATCTCTCATTGGTCGGTCGGCCCGGGTGGCCGACTTTGCGGGCTCGCTCAATATTGGTGATTCTTCCGAGATCCAGGGCGACGCGTGACGCCGGAGTTGGTCGAGTGCCATTCCGGGTACGTCTACGGAGAGCGCCCGATCGCACTGCGCTGGGAGGGCGAGCGACTGCTGATCGAGCAGGTCGAGGACTCCTGGCGCATCCCAGGCGGGAGCAGATTCCGGGTCCGGGTGCAGGATGGGCGGGTCTTCGAACTGTTCTATGGCGAGCTCTACGATGAGTGGCGGATTCACCTGCTCTGAAGGGCGATGACTGAATTCGAGCCGGTCATCGGCCTGGAGGTGCACGCCGAGCTGCTGACTCGGTCAAAGATGTTCTGCGGCTGTGCCGTGGTTGATTCGACCGTGGCCGAGCCGAACAGTGCGGTGTGCGAGATCTGCATCGGCATGCCGGGCACGCTCCCGGTGATCAACGCTCGAGCTGTGGAGTATGCCCTGCGGGTGGCCCTGGCGCTCAACTGCTCCGTGGCCGAACACA
>CAYHSI010000338.1:0-2155 GCA_964359225.1 uncultured Anaerolineaceae bacterium | reverse complement strand
TTATGCGCGGGTTCGAATCCCGCCGTCGCCTCTAAGCATGCCTCCGGCACGGTGGGAACCGGGACAAAGGGCAATGCTCCCCAGGGCGATCCCGGCCACCCTGACCGGCTTCAATGGATAGCCGCCCAGATCGCTCCTCCCACGTTGGAGTCCAGATCACGCTTGCGGGCCATTGACTCACGCTGTGACTCTTGGAAACTTGATCTCGTGAGTGAGCACGCTCGCTACGCTTGGCAGTCGGCGGGTCCTCGGCTGGCGCTGCTGTCCGCACTGCTGGTTGCGGTTACCTGGACGAATCCCGCTCCTGCCCAGAGCGACCCGGAAGTCAGGCTGCAGGCAGCGGCAGGCTTCGACGGTTACTACAAGGATCAGTACTGGATTCCTGTTCAGATCGAGCTAGCAAATACTGGGTTGGAGACCCAGGCGCGGGTCGAGCTCAGCCAACGCCCGATTTCCACCGGCCAGGCCACCAATTACGATTGGTCGATCTCGTTAGCTGCCGTCGCTCGAAAGCGCACTACCCTCTACCTTTTCCCCGAGGGCGCCACTCGATCGATCGAGCTCGAATTGACTGCCGATGGAGAGCCGATTTCCAGTTTTTCGTTGCCGCTGACCCGGCTGGCTAGCTCGGATACGTTGATCGGGGTCATGGCTTCCGATCCCACCCCATTCAATGTGCTTCGCAGCGGCGGCGGCTCCGGTGCGAGCCGAGTCGAAGTTGCCCAGCTTGTTCCCGAGACACTCCCTGATCAATCATCCGGGCTGAGCGCATTGGACGCCATTATTGTCTCCGACCTCGACACCGGTGTCCTGACCGTGGAGCAGCGTCAGGCTCTCTCCGGCTGGGTGGCCGCTGGGGGCCGCTTGCTGATCGGTGGAGGGGCGCACTGGCAGAATTCCACCGCCGGGTTGACCGACCTGATTCCCATGAGCGCGACCGGCGAGGTAACGCTGTCAAACGTCGACGAGCTGGACCAATACTTCGGGACGGGGTTGCTCCCCACGGGCAGCGCCCTCGTCCCGGTCGCTGAGCCGCTCGAGAACACGGAGATTCTGGTGGCACAGGAGGGCTACCCGCTCGTGCTGACCCGGCTGCACGGCCTGGGCCAGGTCGCCTTCCTGGCAGTCGATCCGGCCACTCCCCCGCTCAGGGATCATCCCAGCATGGAGACCCTGTACCAAGTTCTCCTCCTGTCCGGTCCAGATCGGCCGCTCTGGGCCTCGGGCCAGTTGGAGGGCTACGCCGCCAGCGCGGCCGCTTCGACCTTTCCAAACCTGAGCCTGCCATCGGTTGGGGCCGTCTGCGGGTTCTTCAGCCTGTACGCTTTTGCGCTCGGACCCCTGCACTACATCGTCTTACGGCGCGCCAAACGGCGGGAGGTGGCCTGGATCACCATCCCAGCTCTGGTACTCCTCTTCAGCGGAGTGACCTTTTCGATCGGCTCGGCGTCCCGCGGCAACCGGCCGGTACTCAATCGGATCGGGATTGTGCACGTGGCCAAAGGCGAGCAGTACGGTCAGCTGACCGGTCTGGTCGCGGTGTTCTCCCCTGGGCGGAGGTCATTGGAAGTGACGCTTCCCACCGGCCTGCTGGCGCGACCGCTGAGCAGCGATTACTCGGTAACCGGCGGGGACTGGCAGTACTCGTACACCGACCAGGGGCTGCAGCTCACTGATTCGCGCTACGACGTCGATGCGGTCAAGGGATTGCTGGTGCAGGGGGAGGTGCCCTCGCCGAGGTTGATTTCAGAGATCTCGGCCGAGCCGACCGGTTCGACACTGACAGTGGCTGGCACGGTCACCTCGGTCGACCTTGCGCTGCAGCACGCAACCTTGCTAACCCCCTATGGGACGGTCGCCCTCGGCGATATGGCCGTTGGTGAACCCCTAACTATCAGAGCCGAGCTCGACCGCAGCGCAACCCTGACCGACAGCGGCGCAATCCTGGATGACCTGGGCGTGGGGGCGGATCCGTACTACGACTACTACTCCGGCCAATCGGGCTCGTGGGATGCCGCTGCCATCCGGCGCAGCAATCTAATTGAAGCCGCCTTGCTGGCGACCGATGGCCTGGTGTGGCCCGGCATTTACCTGGCCGGTTGGTCGGACACCTCGCCCGCCGAAGTGAAGCTCTCCACTTCCAGCGACCTGGCCG
>CAYHSI010000337.1:0-2168 GCA_964359225.1 uncultured Anaerolineaceae bacterium | reverse complement strand
AGTCCGGTACGCAGTTCGAACGGCTCCACCACCGCCGCGGTCCACGGCTGACGGACCTCGAAATCGTCGAACACGAACTCGCCAGAGACCCCCGGATCGAACAGATCGACGAGCACCCCGGCCCGCCCTTGGATCAAACCCGAATCCTCGCCTTCGTCGACCAGCTGGTCGTTCACGAAGAATGCGAAGTGCTCGCCCTCCGCGAGCACTGCAACTCGGTTGGTCCCGCCCGCAATGATGGCCTCGCTCGTGGTCCACGGGATCAACGTCGTCCACTCTCCAGCCTGCAAGAGCTGCCAGGAGTACTGCTGGGAATCGCTGATACTGAAACTGTAGAAGTTGTCCAGGCCCTCGGAGGAGATCACCCGGAAGGCGAGCCCGTAGTCGGCACTATCCGGCCCGTCCGCCTGGCGGACCGAGACTGCGGCATAGAAATCTGTGAGGGCGTTCATCTCCGGAGTGTCGTGCAGATTGACGTCGCGGTCAGGCTGGACCGTCCAGCGGTAGCTGCCATTCGCGAAGACGAAGGTTCGAGTACCGAATTCGTCGCTGAAGTCTGTGAATGGGATCCAGCCGTTGAGGTTGCTGTCGAAGGATTCAGCCAGCACGATCGGCCAGTGGGCGGCCGGAAGCTCTGCCAGTGAGGCGGCTTGTGAGGGGCTGATTTCTGTAGGAGGGGCTGCCGCGGTCGAGGTCCCAGCGGCGGCGAGCTCGACTGAGGCCGTTCGTGCGGCCTGGACGACCGCGGCCACGGTGGCGGTGGCGGCCAGGTCCACCTCAGCTTGACTCGTTCCGGCCTGGCTCTCGCTGGTGGACGCCTCGGCCTCGAGCGCGAGCGAGGTCTCTAGGGCCTGACTCTCGGCCTCGGACGGGAACAGTCCGGAGACCCGGATGGCGGCGTAGGTGCCGAGGCCACACAGGCCGAGCAGCGCAAGCCCGCCCGCGACCACCCAGGGTCCGAATCGGCGTAAGCTGCCCGGCTGCTTGCGAGCAGGTTCGACCGGTGCAAGGGGTGGCTCGAGCGGTACAGGTGTTGGGGTTGCAGCCGCCAGTTCGGCCGACTCGCCGCGGGCCAGTTCCTCCGCCGTTGCGAGCTCCTTGCGGGGTACGGTTGAGATTTGGACTTCTGCCGCTTCGCCGATCGACTCCGGGATGGCCGTGCGCACGGCGCGCACCAGATCGGCAGCCGTCGGGAAGCGATCCCCCGGCGCCTTGGCCAAAGCCTTCATGATCACTGTCTCCAGCGTTCGGGAGATTTCCGGCTTGAGCTTGCTCGGCAGCGGGAGCGGGTCATTCATGTGCTTGATGACCACCGCCAGCGGGGTCTCGGCGTCGAAGGGTACTTTTCCGGTGGCCATTTCGTAGAGCACGACCCCGAGGGAATAAACATCGCTGGTCTGGGTGAGCTTCTCGCCCATCCCTTGTTCGGGCGACATATAGGTCGGCGTTCCGAGGATCCCGCCGGTGGCAGTGAAATGTTTGGTGCCCTGGACCATCTTGGCGATGCCGAAGTCGGTGAGCAAGCAGTTTCCGCGCCGGTCGATCAGGATGTTGCTCGGTTTGACGTCCCGATGGATCAGCCCTTGGGAGTGGGCATAGTCCAGAGCGTCGCCGATCTGAGAGATTATTGTTCGGATCCTCCCCGGCGGCAGCGAAAACCCCTTAAGCAGATCGGCCAGGGTCCCGGTCTCCACCAACGGCATGACCAGGAATGTATACCCATCGGCCTGGCCGAAGTCGTGAACCGGAAGAATGTGAGGATGCTGAAGCCTGGCGATGACTTTGGCTTCTTGCTCGAAGCGGCCGGTAAATTCGGGGTCGCTGGCGTATTGCCTGGGAAGGATCTTGAGCGCCACATAGCGCTCGACCCCCGGCTGGAAGGCCTTGTACACGGCTGCCATGCCGCCCTGGCCGAGGGGTGAGTGGATCTGGTATTTGCCGAGGGTCTTACCGGAGAGGTCTTCCACTGCCGCTCAGGAGGCGGTTTGGAGGATGCCGCGGTGCTGAAGGAATCCCTCCAGCCCGGTAAGGACCAGGTCGATATCCTGTTCGTTGACCCGGGGTCCCATGTGCCCAACCCGAAAGACTCGCTCCGCTAGCCCTTCCCCCAAGCCGCCGGAGATCCGCAGGTCGTGCTCCTCGCGCAGGTACTTGACGATCTCGCTGCT
>CAYHSI010000336.1:0-2190 GCA_964359225.1 uncultured Anaerolineaceae bacterium | reverse complement strand
TATGCCCGCCTTTCCGGTGGATACCCATATTCACCGGGTAAGCGGCCGGATCGGCCTCCGCCCTCCGAAGGCCAGCCGCGAGAAGTCCCACGAGATTCTCGCCGGGCTCTTCGCTCCGGAGACGTATTACGCCGCCCACCTGAATCTCATTCGGCATGGACGCGAGATCTGCAAGGCCGGTCGCCCGCGCTGCGAGCAGTGCAGTCTCACCGACCTGTGTGATTACTATGCAAGCTTGGATCCCAAACCGGGCGCGGCCGCCGGATGAGGCCTGCGGGCATCTGGTCTATACTCAGAACGCAGAATTTCTCCGGAGGACAGCATGTCCGTCAGCCTCACCTGGTACGGCCACGCCGCGTTGGGTCTGGACATCAACGGGATCAAGGTCGCGGTCGATCCTTTTCTGACCGGGAACCCGGCCGCCACGATCAAACCCGAGCATGTGCAGGCCAAGTACATCCTGATTACCCACGGCCATGGAGACCATGTGGGCGACGCGATCGCGATCGCCAAACGGACTGGGGCCACGGTGGTGAGCGTGAACGAGATCGCGGCTTGGTTCCAGAAGCAGGGCGTCGAGTCCCACGGCCAGCACCTGGGTGGCGGCCATCAGCATGCTTTCGGTTACCTCAAGCTGACCCTGGCGCTGCACGGCTCGGGCCTGCCGGATGGATCGTACGGAGGCAACCCCTGCGGACTGCTGATCACCACCAAGACTGGCGAGAAGGTCTACCTGGCAGGCGACACCGGTCTGTTCGGAGACATGCGGCTGATCGGTGAGGAGGGCCTCAACCTGGCGGTCGTGCCGATCGGCGACAACTACACGATGGGACCCGACGACGCGCTGCGGGCAGTGAAGCTGTTGCAGCCAAAGCACGTCATCCCCATTCACTACGACACCTGGGACGTAATCGCCCAGGATCCGCAGGCCTGGGCCGGGCGGGTGAAGGCGGAGACCTCGGCCGAACCTCACGTCCTGAAACCAGGCCAGACTTTCAGCCTGTAGCCACCCTGAGCGAAAGCGCGACTGCTGCTGATCGCCCCGCCGACGCGGGCTGGCTCCGCATGGCCGGCCTGACGCTGCTTGCGCTCGGCTTCGGCATGGCGACCAACACCCTGGACCCGGTGTTGCTCAGCTACAAGGCGGCCCTGCTTGCACCGGATCATCGCAACACTGCCCTCGGCCTAACCACCGCCGCCGGGCTCCTGGTGGCCACTTTCACCCAGCCGGTGGTTGGAGCTCTCTCCGATCGGACCCGCTCGCGCTGGGGAAGGCGGATTCCCTACTTCATTGTGGGAACCCTGCTGACCATCGTAAGTCTGTTCGCGGTTGCACTGGCGCCCTCGCTGGCGTTGCTGGCGCTCGCCTTCATGGCCTACGAGTTTGCCTCCAACACGGCTCTAGCACCCTGGCAGGCGCTGCTGCCAGACCAGGTTGCACCCTCGAGGCGAGGTGCTGCTTCCGGCCTGAAAACGATGTTCGAGATTCTGGCCTTCGTCGCGGGTCGGCGGACCGCGGGCTACCTGATCGCCGATGAGCAGATCCTCGCCTCGGTGGCGATCGCTGCGCTGGTGTTCGGGTTGTCGATGCTCTTCACCACCCTCGCGGCCCGCGAGAGTCGTCCCTCGGATCCCGTCGGGCAGGCCATGAGCCAACCGTCGTCTACGCCGGGGGCCAATACTTCGTGGCCGCCCGGATTTGGCTGGTGGTTTCTCAATCGCGGATTGTTCTGGGGCGGGTTGATCGCGCTCAGCAGCTTCGTGCTCTTCTACCTGGAAGATGTGGTTGGAATGAGCTTCGCTGAAGCGTCCCGGTTCTTTGGTGACCTCTCATTGGTGCTGGGTCTCTCGCTGCTGGCAATCGCCCTACCGGCTGGCCGGCTTTCCGATCGGATCGGCCGCCGGCCCCTGATCATTGCCGCCTGCCTGGTGGCCATTCTGGGCAACGCCGTGCTGCTGACTGCACGCACCCGACCGACCTTGATTCTGGGTGGAGCCTTCCTGGGACTGGCCGCCGGCACCTACCTGGCCTCCAATTGGGCGCTGGCCACCGACCATGGGGGTTGGGCCAGCCGGGTGGGGGTCCAGGACAAGCCCTGGCACCACAACGGCGGCTCCGGAGCCGCCGGCGTGGGTCAGGACGCCGGCGACGGTGTTGACCCCGAGGATGCTGCCGGCCTCGAGCAGCGA
>CAYHSI010000335.1:1410-2192 GCA_964359225.1 uncultured Anaerolineaceae bacterium | reverse complement strand
CTTGGGTAAGGCCGCGGCCCAGTTCGTGCACCTGGGGGCAGAACGAAGGTGATCGAAGTTAGGAAGGGCCGGAGCAGAATGCGGGGCGCAGCTGCACTGATGCTGTGCTTCCTGCTGTTCGCCCCGATCCGGTCCGGCAGCCCGGATCGGTACCAGGGAGCCGCAGGCTCGGGCGATCGAGCCGCTGAGCCGCACCTCGACGATGAGTTCGATAGGGGAGCAGGCGGCCAGGAAGTCCGGACCGGTCTGTTTTCCCTCGAAGCGCTGACCGAGCTCGCCGGTCTGCGGCTGCTGCCCAGTGAGGTAGAGGCAGAAAGTGCCTGGCTTCCGGCGGGGGTGACCGCCGGCAGGATCTGGAATGGGCCGGCCTATCGGCTCCAGGCCAAAGCGGGTCTTATTTCCGACGGTCAGTTTGTTTGGGGGCCGAACGTCGGGCCATTCAATATCGGGGCCTTCTTGCGAGATAGAAAGTCCCCGCTGGCCCCCTACGCCGCCGATCTCGAGTTGTGGGCCAGCTACTCCAGTGTCAATCCAAAGGTCTTGCTAACGGTGCTCGAAGTCCGGGATGGTTGGGTGACCGGCCTCCCGGCCACTGCTCCGGCACTGGCGGTCAGCCAACGGATCGAAGCGACCGCAATGCAGTTGGCGGCAACCTTTTACGAACACCTGCATACCTGGGGGGCCCGTCGACCCGCCCTCTCCATTGCACCGCCTGGCGGGCCCGCCAGCTGGTACGCCGACGGGTCGGTTGCAATTCTGGATGCCTCCACGTCTTCCGGGAC
>CAYHSI010000335.1:0-1400 GCA_964359225.1 uncultured Anaerolineaceae bacterium | reverse complement strand
GCTGGCCGCCGACGCCTACCCGGAAGGCTTCTCAGTTCAGGGCGCCGCTCAGCCAACCTCCTTCCGACTTGTGTTTGGGGCCCTCTTCCCAGGGACCGATCTGCTGAGCGAGGCCAACCAGATCAACCCGCTCAGTGCCCCGCCAGCCAGCTTGCTTCAACTCCCCTTCCCGCTCGGTGCCACCTGGACCGCGAGCGGGCCGCACAGCTGGAACGGGGGTAATTACCCACCCCCGTTCAGTTCCTTGGACTTCTTCACCGGAGGGGGTACCTGCGGCGCGCCGCCCAATCTGTACGCGGTAGCCGCGGCATCGGGTTCGGTATACCGTCCGTTTGGCTACAGCTGCTGGCTGGAAATCGACCACGGAGCCGGTTGGGTGACCAGCTACTATCACCTGAGGAACCTCTACAGCGGCGCCCCGCTTGGACGGGATGCCAAGGTAGGCACCATCGCCTGCGAGTTGTGCGCCGGCGGATTCTCTACCGGCCCGCACGTTCATTTCACTCTCAAGTTCAACGGAGCCTATGCCAGCCTGGAAGGGGTGAAGCTCTCCGGGTGGACGGTGCATGCGGGGGCGGTCCCTTACACCAGCGGCTCTTTCGAACGGGACGGGTCGTCGCTGGCGGCCTACAGCTCGATCAACAACGATTACCAGTCCTACTACTTCCCGGGCTTCAGCTCGCTTCGTTTCTACGGGTTTGGGGCCGGAGATGTGGATCGGCTGAAGATTCGTCTGGAAGATCTTTCGCTCGGGCCGCCGGTTGACGTCGGAGCCCAGGACTTCACCTTGGAATGGTGGATGAAGGTGGTGCCCGGCGAGAACACGGCTGTGGCCGCGGATTGCGGCTCCGGGGCGGCCTGGCGGAGCGGCAACATCCTGCTCGACAGAGACCGAGGCGGGCAAGACCGGGATTACGGAGTGTCACTAGCCGGCGGCCGGCTGGTCTTCGGCGTTGCGGGCAGCGGCAGCGGCGAGCTGAGCCTGTGCGGTTCCCGACCCGTTGACGATGGCGCCTGGCACCACATCGCCGTTCAGCGCCGCTCCTCCGATGGCTGGCTCTGGCTGTTCGTTGACGGCCAGCTGGACGCGCAGGCCGACGGCCCGGATGGCGACATTTCTTATCCCAACGGATCATCTCTCCTCGAGGTGTGCGACGGGCCGTGCACCAACGATGTCTTCCTGGTAGTCGGTGCCGAAAAGCACGGATCTGCCCGGACTGCGGAACTTCGCAAGCAGCGCCGACCTCGAGCCTTCGCCCTGGATCAGCGGCTCGATGCCGAGCCGATCCATCGCGTCCGCAAGGCCCGCAGCGAAGCGCCGCTGCATCCCGAAAGACGTGAAGAGAAAGAAGGTCCTCCCGCCCATTATTTCGAGCAGCTTCTCCAAGGAAGGAAGCAGC
>CAYHSI010000334.1:0-2199 GCA_964359225.1 uncultured Anaerolineaceae bacterium | reverse complement strand
CCAGGCCGGTCGACCACACCCCGATTTGCACGAAGCCGACGACCGGGCTGCGGTCAAGGCTGAGCAGGTCCGGTTCGACGCCGATAATGGTGATAAAGAGGCCGACTAAGACGAGGGTCATCCAGCGGCGGGCCCAGCGAATCTGCTTCTTGGTAAGTGGTGAAGAGGGCATTTGGCCAATAAACCCCACTTCGGCGGGGCTGTCAAGACGGCCTGTTGGGCGCTTTCCCTGCGCTTCCCAGGGCAAAAAGAGCACCCCCAGGGGTGGCTCATACAATGGACCGGAGGCTCCGGACCAGGCTGCTCCACATTGGGTCTCGCTGGCCAGGGACGTAGGGGAGGTAGAGCGCCAGCCGGTCCACCAGTCCTTGATAGCGTTCCTGCAGCGCCGGACCGAGTTCCTCCGGTTCGCAAACCACCGCGAAGGCTTCCAGCATCTCCTCGGTGATCCATTCACCCAGCCTGTCCCACTCCCCCTGCCGCGCTATCCCCCGCAACTGCTCGGCGGTCTCCCCCCACCCGTGCAGCTCCATGACCCCCCGGTAGCTGGGCGTGGAGGCGTAGAACGCAATCTGGCTGCGGACGAACTCGGCCTCCTGGGGGTCGGTGACCGCAAAGGCCGTCGTTGAGAGGCTGATCGCCTCGACCGACCGCCCGGCCCGGGCCGCCCCTTCGGCGATGGCCGGGCGCACAACCTCCCGCAGATAGCGCTCCGAGTGATACGGGTGCGAATGGAACCCGTCGGCCAGCTCTCCCGCCAGCCGGCACAGCCCGGTGTTCACTCCGGCGATATAGACCGGGATCTGGGGGTGTTCGATCGGCCCAGGATTGAAGAACGGCGACATCAGAGTGAGCTTGTAATGGTCACCCCGGAAGTTCAGTCGCTCGCCAGTTTGCCAGGCATTCCAAAAGGCGCGCACGGCCGTGATCAGCTCACGCATTTTCCCGACCGGCGAATCGGGCCAAGGCATGCCGAACCGCCGCTCGATGTGCGGCTTGACCTGAGTCCCCAGGCCCAGGATGAAGCGTCCACCGGAGGCCTCGGCCAGATCCCAGGCGGTGTAGGCCAGGGTGGCCGGGCTACGTGCGAAACCGATGGCCACCGCGGTGCCAAACTTCAGCCGCTGGGTATGCTCGGCCACCAACGCCAGCGGGAGAAAGGGATCGTGCTGCGTCTCGGACGACCAGAGTCCGTCGAACCCGATCCGCTCGGCGCCGGCCGCCAGGAGTGGGACATCGCTGAGCGAGGTGGGTTCAATTTGAGCGTCAAACTTCACAGGATTTCCCTGGAGAGGAATTCAAGCAGCAGGATGAGCGGTGGCCACTGATTCTCATCTTGATCGGAGTCATCCAACTCGCCTCCCGGTCGGTGCCCGCCCTGGCAGGCATATTCGTCGTTCTGCTGGGAGTCCTCTTCCAAGTCGACCGGCTGGACATCATCGACGTCAACATCGGCCAGCTCATTTGGCCGCTGATCCTGAGCTCCGCCGGGGCGTTCATGCTGCTGAACCGGACCCGCCGCTCACCGACGACTCACTCGGATGACCGGCTGGACAGTTTCGTGATGTTCGGCGGGATCGAACTCATGGTGCCGGAGAACTGGAAAGTGCACGTGAGCGGGATGCCCATCTTTGGAGGCTGGAGCAACAAGGCTCGGCTACGGGAAGATGCTCCGGCGGATCTCCCGATGCTCCACGTGCGCTGCTTCGTCGCGTTCGGTGGGATCGAGGTCCATAATTAGAGTCAGCGGACCCGCGCCCCAAGCTGAACTTCATCATCCGGCTGCAGCAGCCGCATCGATCCGTCCGGATTGACTCCGGCCAACACCAGCACCTCCGAGATGTGGGTGGCGATCTGCTTGGGTGGGAAGTTGACCACCGCCACCACCAGGCGGTTGCTGATTTCGTCTTTGGTATAGAGGTCGCGGATCGCAGCCGCCGAGTGCTTGACGCCGACCTCCGGACCGAAGTCTATTCGCAATAGGTAAGACGGGTTGCGGGCTTCTGGGAAATCTTCGACTTCCAACACCCGGCCCACCCGCATATCCACCTTTTCGAAGTCCGCCCACTGGATCTGTCCCATCCCGGCTCCATTTGTCGTGGGCTGATTGTACAGCCCGCCGGCTATGGTGCGCCTTGGCCGGTGGGGCTTGGCCCGGTCGAGCTATTCACACCGCGCCCCAAGCCGTGTTGTAATCAT
>CAYHSI010000333.1:0-2211 GCA_964359225.1 uncultured Anaerolineaceae bacterium | reverse complement strand
TGGAGGTCGCGAGCCCGGCCGCAGGGAGGGTTCCACATGCCGCCACTGGGAAGGCAACCAGCAGCAGCCACGATCGACTCAGGATTCCCAATTCAGAACCTTAAAGGGGTAGGAATTAATACAAACCTGGCCTGATTATTGTTCATTCTAGACCGAGTCGCTGGAGGGCTCAATGGCCCAAACCGGTTGGGGGGCTGAGGCGAGGTTATTCGCTGGGGAGAACGTGGGCACCTTGCAGTGCTGGGCGGAGTACAAAGCGTTCGGCAACGAGGCCATGAGCGAGGAAAGCTTGGGCCATCGCCTCCGAGATGCTCGCGAGCCCATGGGGAGCAAAGGCGATTAAGCCTGGCCCCGCACCCGACAGTGCCACCGCGGCCGCCCCGGCCTGAAGCGCCGCCGCCCGGGCGGCCTCGTAGCCGGGAATGGAAGGGGTCCGGTAAGGCTGGTGCAGCCGATCCTCCATTGCCCGAGACAGCAGCTCGAAGTCGCCCCGGCGCAACGCCTCGACGACCATGGCAGCCCGACCCAGGTTGAAGGCTGCATCGGCTAGGGGTACGTTACGGGGCAGTGCCTGCCGCATCTGATTCGTGGGCAGGTTGAGATCGGGAACGACCACCGCCACCTGTAGGTCACCGATCGGAACCTGGCACACCAGTGGTCCCTCGCCGGCAATCACCAAACCTCCGTGGATCGAGGCGGCAACATTGTCGAGATGGCCCTCCAAACTGGAGGCCACCTTGAGCAGTTCGTCTCGTGAGAGGCCAGCTCCGGCCACCGCATCGGCGGCCAGCAAACCGGCAACAATCGCGGCAGCCGAGGAGCCGAGGCCGGATCCCAGTGGGATCCGGTTTACCGATCTGAGCCGCAGCCCGGGGGGTTTCGCTCCCAGCTCTCGGAACAGCCTCAGGGCCGCCCGCAATATCAGATTGCTGGCATCCTGGGGGAGCGCATGCTGGCCCGCCCCCTCTATCGCCAGCTCCAGGCCGGAGTCGGTCTGCTCGACCTCCAGCTCATTCATTAGATCCAAGGCCAGCGCTAACGAGTCGAAGCCGGGACCCAGGTTCGCCCCACTGGCGGGAACTCGCACCCGAAACCGGGCCAAAGGGCGGGAGCCCTCGATGATTCCGGACCCAAGGGGCATGGGGCGATTCTAGCATGCCGGTATCGAGCCCAGGCGGATCCAACGCTCCGCGGCGCCACTTGACAATCGACGGGAATTAGACTATCATCTAATAGATAAGTATCTAGTTGATAATTGGCTAGTAGACATTTGTCGGACGATTGAATACTAGAGCAGAAGAAGGGAGTACCCTAATGATGCTTAATGATTTCCCAACGCTGGTGCGGGCCCGAAGGCAGGAGACCGACCGCGAGATCAGGCTCCTGCAGTTGGCAGCCGGCCTCCCGAAGCGAGGGCCAGGTCGGATCACTCGCTTGTTGGTCCAGGCGTCTGGCAGGCTGGGGACCGTGTTGGTGACGGTCGGCCGTCGGCTGGAGCGCCATGCCTATCGCATCACGGGCCAATCGGACGGCCTTCAAACTGCCGGCGGACCAGGTTTGAACTTGGTTTCCGAACGAGGCGTGCGGAGCGGATAGATCGACTTATGGCCGGCCAGACCACATCAATCCGAGCTGAGCTGGGCAGCCGTCGGCCGACCGGGATGGTGGCCTTCAGCATCATCTGGGTCGGCCAATTCGTTTCTCTGATCGGAACGGGAATGACCCGCTTCGCGCTGACCATCTTCGCCTGGCAGCTCACCGGGCAGGTCACCGCCTTGGCGCTGATGGGATTCTTCGCATTCGGGCCGACGGTCTTGCTCAGCCCATTCGCGGGGGCGATCGTGGATCGGGCCAGCCGCAAGCTGGTGATGATGCTGAGCGACTTGGCGGCCGGCACGATGACCATCTTCATCCTGGGGTTGTTCCTGGCCGACCGGCTGGAGATCTGGCATCTGTACGTGGCCGGGGCCGTCAGCGGCGCCTTCGAGTCATTTCAATTCCCGGCCTATTCGGCCGCGGTAAGCACGATGTTGCCGAAGGCGCAGTACACCCGGGCCAACGGCCTGATGTCGCTGGTCGAGAATGCCTCGTTTGTGATTTCGCCCATCTTGGCCGGCGCTCTGATCGGGCCGATCGGGATCGGCGGCATTCTGACCATCGACGTGATCAGCTTCGTTGTCGCGTTGCTGGCCCTCTCGCTCGTCACCATTC
>CAYHSI010000332.1:0-2262 GCA_964359225.1 uncultured Anaerolineaceae bacterium | reverse complement strand
ACGGCTTGGGCGAGCGCCACTTCGCCAGTCGGATGCTCCTGATACGGGCGCGACTCAAGCATGTCCAGCAGGACGGCTCGATAGCGGCCGCTCTCCTCCTGGTAGGTCCCGCCGACCATGATGGGGGCACCGGTACGAATCGCCAGGCGGGCGTGGCCGACGAGCAACCTGGCCGGTCGGCCAAAGAATTCCAGCAGCTCTCCCCGCGGATCGGGCCGGTCGACCGCGGTAACCACGATCCCGCCTCCCCGCAGGTGTTTTATGGCCTGACGGAGCGAGCTGAAGTCGGTTGGAGAGAGGTCAACCCCGAAGCTCCGGCGGATTCGGTTGGTAACCGCGTAGCTGGCCTCCGATTCGGGGTAAGCCAGGGCCTGGATCGGATAGCCCAGCCCCCCGATGAGCAAAAGCAACAAGTCGAGCCCTACGGTGTGGGCGCCCGCGTACATCAGGCCGCGGCCGGCTTCCAGGTTCTCCGTCGCGGCCGCGATCAGGTCGGCATCCAATTCACCTGCCTTGCTGAGGCCGGCATGCCCGCTCCGCATGAGGCGGAACAGCACGAGATAGCTCTTGGCCATCGTGCGGAGCACGGTCCGCACGGCGCGATCGACCTCGGGGTGTTCACGGGGAAGCTCGCGCACAACCGCCTGATTGGTACGGACCGCCTCAACCAGCGGCGAACCGACCTGGGCCGCGACCCGATCTGCAAGCGAGCTGGCCAACTTGCTGGCCAGAGCTGCAGGCAGCAGGCGGACGAGTGAAATCCCGGCAGGTGGTCCCCACCGGCTATTTGCAAAGGATATTAAGCTCACCGAGCTTCGGGGGCGGCCTCGACTCGTGCCGGTTCTCGAATTCGACGATAGCCGGAAAGGATCACCGGAAGTCCGCGCACGATACAGAATACGACGGCGATCCAAGCCACAAGTCGAAATGCCGCAAGGACGGGTTCAGCGGCAGCCTGCTGTCGGGTGCCGGTCGGAAACTGAGCCAGGGCCAATCCGAGCGTCAGGCCGCAGAACGCCAGGATCTTGCTGATGCTGTACCCGGATCGCATCCAGGCTGACCCGACCAGGAACCGACCCAGTTTAGATTGATGCTGGTCGAAAGGTGCCTTGCCGCCTTTCACTCCTATGCTGCGTAGCGCGTCGGTTAGCGTCGTACGGGTGATGACAATGAGCGGCACGACGACCGGAATGGCTCCGAGGTCAGCCAGCGCAACCCATAGCACCAACTCAAACACCCGATCCGCAGCGATGTCCAACACGCTTCCCATGAGGCTGACGTTGTGCCGGCGGCGCGCAACCATCCCGTCAACGGTGTCCAGCATTAGCCCGGTGAACAAGTAAGGGACCGAGAGGAGCTTGACCGCAGGGCTCCCGAAGTAAAGCATTAGGATGAAGCCGACCAGCAGCGGAAACCGGCTAACGGTGATTAGGGTGGCCATCGTACGCCATTGCCAAGAGGCGCCAATTCTAACGCATCGGCCTTTGGCTAGCGCGAATGCCTAACCGCGGCCGCGCTCCAGGTCCTCGAGCAGGGCAAACCGGACCTCATCCTGCTGGACGTCATGATGCCGGCCGCCTCCGGATTGGACCTTTGTCGGCACGTGCGGAACACACCCGGGCTGGCCTCGCTCCCGATCATCAGGCTCTCGGCGAAATCTCAGCTTGAAGAAGTGCAGGAGGGGTTGGGGGCCGGCGCCAACCTGTACCTGCTCAAGCCCGTTTCAAAGAACGAGCTCGTACAGGCGGTCCGTCAGGCTCTCGCCGGTTAGGCCTCGGCGGCGCAATTCAGGCGGGATGTATAATCGAACTTCGAACCGCCCCCGTAGCTCAACGGATAGAGCGCCTGCCTTCGAAGCAGTAGGTTGTGGGTTCGAGTCCCGCCGGGGGCGCCAGATTGCTAACTCCCTCCGCCATTTGACTGGGCCTGGCAGCTCGCTCAGCGAGCATCCCTCGCCAGTTGTAGCTGAATTTCTCGCGAGCAACAGCCCGGTGGTGTGTCCGGGAGTCAGGCCGTATCAAAACGGGCCCTAATTAGGTGACGAAATCACAGAACAACCCTATTCAGCGGATATGTACGCCAGCTTTCCCGCATAATCCAGTATGACGGACGAAACGAGGCCAATTTGCCCAATAAAACTCCCCGGGAGGGGGATATGGGGAACGTTGTGCATAGAATCAATAGTTAGCCGGCACAATGCAGGTAAGAGGGTAGATGCATGCAAGCCTATGGGCCGATCTTCGCCGGTGTTTACAATAAGAG